>JANOXZ010000674.1:0-2118 GCA_031418695.1 Synechococcales cyanobacterium VAR_35_metabat_10 | reverse complement strand
GAATTCATCTTCGATCGGCAGATGAGTCACCCGGAGATCTAGCCCAACATGTTTATGTTCATCTAAAATCCGACAGAGATTGAACTCCAATCCACCACGATAATCTTCAATACGGAGCAAATGATAAAAAGTTCCAGTTGGTTTATGGATCGCCAGTAGAAATGGAAAAGAGAAAGTTTGCTTCCAATCGTCTATATATTTAGAACTTTCCCCGAACTCCTCTTCCATTACTAGCAACACTTTGGGCAAAATCAACTCATCTGGTTTGCCTCGATCCATCGATCCGAGGCTGAGCATAAACAACGAGTTGTACCGAATCGAAAAACTACGCGATCGCAACTGTTTGTACTCGGCATCATTTAACCGCCATAATTCAAAGGTGAATTGGGTGGCATTAAATTGACGGTGGGGACGGGGTGAATTTGTCATGCCACTCAAGAAAATAGTTCGCCTGTATTTTAATCTATAAGTACTACTATGTCAAGATGCTCTCTCAAAATAACGAGGTGTATAATGGTTAGTTATAGAAAAACTTGATTCTTATGAGACCTACTCCAGAACAAATAAAGGCAATTATCCACTGGGGACATCAGCATCGTCAGATGTTGAGAGAAAAATATCGTCGTCAATTTGTCGCTTACAGTGCTACTCGGCTTTTAGCCGCTGGAAGTGATTGGGATTTGGTGGAAGCATTGGCTACAGCAGAGGGTGAACCCTATGTTGTGAAGTGGATTCCTGCTCATACATCGGAATTTCAATTTTTTTGGTTTAAGTTTTATGGAATGGCTAGACACGCATGGGAACCAGAATATTTGGTCACATTGGGAAATGGCTCTATTAGTCACGATGCCTTAATGCTGGTAGATTCTGGTGCAGAGTTAAGTTTGATTAGTCAGGAAGTTGGCGATCGATTAGGGTTTCGGGTAGCCGATGGAGAAATTTTGTCTGATGGCACAGGTGTTGGGGGCGAAATCCAGTACGTTACTCGGGCATTAGATCTGTCGATCGATGGACATAGCTTCAAAGCTCCAGTGGCTTGGCTACAAACAGAAATCATCGATGCTCCCTTGTTACTGGGAAGAGAAGTAGTATTTGACTTGTTCAACATCGAATTTATCCAGGCGGAAGAAAGGATCGAGTTTAAGTGGAGAGGAACCTTGGACGAGGCTGAGGTGAGATCGCAATAATTCACAAACTTATAATCCACAGCAAAAAGCCCCTCTTTGCAGAAGGGCTTTTTGTTTACCACAGGTTAAAGAATTAACCGTTGATGGAAGGAGCAGTCAAAGCTACAGGAGTTGCTTCACCAGCGGCCAAGTCTAGTGGGAAGTTGTGAGCATTGCGCTCGTGCATTACTTCCATACCTAAGTTGGCGCGGTTGATGATGTCAGCCCAAGTGTTAATGACGCGGCCTTGAGTATCAATTACCGAAGAGTTGAAGTTGAAACCGTTGAGGTTGAAGGCCATGGTGCTTACACCCAGAGCAGTAAACCAGATTCCGACTACAGGCCAAGCACCTAACAAAAAGTGAAGTGAGCGGCTGTTGTTGAAAGAAGCATATTGGAAGATCAGACGACCGAAGTAGCCGTGAGCTGCAACGATGTTGTAAGTTTCGCCTTCTTGACCGAATTTGTAACCATAGTTTAAAGATTCAACTTCAGTTGTTTCACGAACGAGTGAAGAAGTTACCAATGAACCGTGCATAGCGGAGAACAATGAACCACCAAATACGCCAGCTACGCCGAGCATGTGGAATGGATGCATTAGGATATTGTGTTCAGCTTGGAAAACAATCATGAAGTTGAAAGTACCGCTGATTCCCAAAGGCATACCGTCAGAGAAAGAACCTTGACCAATTGGGTAAATCAAGAATACTGCGGTTGCTGCTGCTACTGGAGCGGAGTAAGCAACACAGATCCAAGGACGCATACCTAGACGGTAAGAAAGTTCCCACTCACGACCCATGTAGCAGAAGATTCCGATTAGAAAATGGAATACTACTAGTTGGTAAGGACCACCGTTGTACAACCACTCATCCAAGGAAGCTGCTTCCCAGATTGGGTAGAAGTGCAGGCCGATCGCGTTAGAAGAAGGAATAACAGCACCGGAGATGATGTT
>JANOXZ010000673.1:0-11315 GCA_031418695.1 Synechococcales cyanobacterium VAR_35_metabat_10 | reverse complement strand
TAGGTCTATGGTGGGGCATTGCCCAGCTCTGGCAACGGCGAGGAGAGTTGAATCCATCTGGCACTGAAGGCATGGTAAAGCTCCGTACTGACGTTATGGGTCAGGTAATCAATAATGAACCACCTTTACCTGCTATACCTTGGAATTGGGAAATTATTTGGCAAGTAATGTTGGGCTTTTTTGTAATTGGCCAGCTACTAATCCCGCAATTTTTTAGCATTGCGATCAAAGCCAGTGGCTGGGATCGGTCACATGCCAGTCTGTTAGAAAATGCCGCTTTTATTTTGGTGAGCTATGGGGTATTGGCGATCGTCATGATTGCCTTCTTACGCCTATCGATCGCCTCCTATCAGCCGATCGATGCTGAATGGTTTAGTTTTCGGGGTAAAAACTGGGTGCAGTGGGGCATTGGCGGCTATTTAGTGGCTACCCCGATCGTGCTGTTGGTTTCGGTAGTCAACGATAAAATCTGGCAAGGCAAGGGCGGCAGCAATCCATTGTTATCTTTGCTATTAGAAAATAACGATAGTTTAGCTTTTTTGATATTTATGATCACCGCTGCTGTTGCCGCTCCTTTATTTGAAGAATATCTGTTTCGGGGATTTTTGTTTCCGTCTCTCACCCGCTATTTTTCGGTGTGGCAATCGATCGGTCTCAGTGGTCTAATCTTTGCCGTAGCTCATCTCAGTGTCTCAGAGGTGTTGCCTTTGGCCGTCCTCGGCAGCATTTTAGCCTACGTTTATTATCGAACTGGCAATTTGTTGGCTTCCATGTTGATCCATAGTTTATGGAACGGCGGCTCTTTATTGACTTTGTATTTGTTAGCAGGTTGAGAATTTTGCCTCGGCAAAAAGGGAGTTTAGGCATTGCCTAAACTCCCTTCATTATTTTACTGGACGACAGGTTTGACGACTTTACTCACTAGCACCCGGTTTCTGGCATCAATTACCTTGAGCCGGTAGGCACCTTCTTGAGTTGTAACAGGAGTCATACTGTAAGTGGTGCCTTTGTTTTCCCAAATATATTGACCTTGGGTGGCCGAAGCATACTGGGCAATTTCTAGGCATTGATTTTTGGAGTTGCAGCCGAAGTAGCTGCCTTCTGGACCGATCGAAACAGTATAACCGCTGCCTTTATAGGTACTGGCTTCATCACCACAGGCATGGGCAGCGATCGAACCTAACAAACTAGAGGCAGTGACAACAGAGGCTACGAGTAAAACACGCAGAGTTTTCATAACTATATTTGGTTTTGTAATCAAGAAGGATGTTTGAATGAAATTTTTTGGAGCGAAATGCCACGGCCTAGAATCCTGCCCAGTTAATATCCATTCAACCTGCAATACAGTGATCGATCGATTCCGGAAATCAGCACAAATTGCAATTGAGTTAGATCGCAGGATTCTCAGCCGCGATTTTTTTAGTGGTGGTCTTTTTGGCCGCCACCTTCTTTGCGGTAGTTTTCTTAGTCGTGGCTTTTTTGGTAGTGGTTTTAGTCCCAGTAGTTTTCGCCGCAGCTTTAGAACCCCGACCTTTCCTAGCAGGCTGCTTGGCCGCCAACAGAGTCACAGCAGTTTCTAACGTAACATCCTCAAGGGTTTCGCCTTCTGGAATGCTCACATTTACCTTGCCATGATTAATGTAGTTACCATAAGGCCCTTCAAAAATATTGATCGGCTCATTATCTGTCGGATGCACACCCAGCTTGCGCAGCGGCTCCTTAGTTTTGCGACCACCTCTGGTAGCCTTGGGTTCAGCCAGCAGCGCCACAGCCCGCTCAAAAGTCACTGTTAGTACATCATCAGTAGCCTTCAGCGATCGATATTCCTTACCATCCTTACCTTGATCATGCAAAATGTAAGGACCAAAGCGACCCAGCGCCGCCTGTAACTTCCCACCAGTCTCGGGGTGCTCACCCAACTTGCGGGGCAAAGCCAACAGACCAACCGCTAATTCCACCGTCACATCGGCCATCTGTACCCCTTTGGGCAAAGAACTCTGCTTCGGCTTTTTGCCTTCCTCGGTTTTAACTCCAAGCTGCACATAAGGGCCATAAGGGCCAAGCTTGGCATAGATCGGCTCACCGGTTTCTGGGTGATAGCCCAACACATCCATCTCACCGCTTTTTTGCTTTAGCAACAGCTCGATCGTCTCTGGAGCCAAGTCGGCGGGAGTTAGATCAGTAGGAATCGAGGCATTGCCCTGCTCGGACTCAATATAGGCACCAAACTTGCCGATTTTGATCTTTACATCTAAGTTTTCTAACTCGATCGTCCGCGCAGTAGTGGCATCGATCTGAGTTTCCTTAGCCTTCACCTGAGTTTCTAGGCCATCTTCACCCAAATAGAACTTCTGTAAATAAGGCAGCCAAGCAGTTCCACCGGTTGAAATATCATCTAGAGTCTGCTCCATCCGAGCCGTAAAGCCCACATCAACCAGCTCATGAAAATGATTTTCTAGTAAAGCAGTGACCGCAAAAGCCGTAAAAGTAGGCACCAAAGCATTGCTCTGTTGCATCACATAGCCCCGATCGATAATGGTGCCAATAATGCTGGCGTAGGTACTAGGGCGACCAATCCCTTCACTTTCTAGGGTTTTTACCAAAGATGCCTCGGTGTATCTGGCTGGTGGTTGAGTTTGGTGATCGATCGCATCCAGCTTTTTACAGGTGGGCTTATCGCCTTTTTTGAGAGCGGGCAAAATAATTTCTTGGTCTTCGATCGCCGCATCTGGATCATCTGAGCCTTCCACATAAGCTCTGAGGTAGCCAGGGAAGTCAATGCGTTTGCCGCTGGAGCGGAACCCGGCTTTTTCTACCTGAATATCAACAATCACCTGGGTTTGACGCGCATCGGCCATTTGACAAGCCACTGTCCGCTTCCAGATCATGTCGTAGAGAGCTAGCTCCCGTTCTTTCAAGCCAGTTTGTTTAGGAGTTTGAAAAGTGCTGCCCGCTGGTCGAATCGCTTCGTGAGCTTCTTGTGCGCCCTTGGACTTAGTGGTGTATTGGCGGGGCTGAGGGCTGAGATACTCGGCACCATACATTTGCTCCACACAGCTCCTGGCAGCCTCGATCGCCTCGCTAGAAAGATTTACCGAATCTGTACGCATGTAGGTAATATAGCCCTGCTCATAGAGCTTCTGAGCCGTGCGCATGGTATCTCTGGCCGAGAGCCGCAGCTTGCGATTGGCCTCTTGCTGCATGGTGGAAGTGGTAAAAGGTGGTGAAGGCTTGCGGGTGACGGGTTTTTCTTCCAGATTCGCCACTGTCCAAGGTTTGCCCTGGAGATCAGTTTTGAGCTTTTCGGCAGCAGCGCCATCTAACAAAGCTACTTTTTTACCTGCCAAAAGCTGACCAGTATTCGGATCAAAGTCAGCACCAGTGGCTACTTTAACTCCATCCAAGGTCATGAGCTTAGCTTCAAAGTCGGTTTTGACCTGCTGTAAGACAGCTTTTAGATCCCAATATTCAGCGGTACGGAAGGCACGGCGTTGGCGTTCTTTGTTTACTACTAGCCGCACGGCTACTGATTGAACCCGGCCAGCCGAGAGACCAAAGGAGACTTTCTTCCAGAGCAATGGTGAGACGGTATAGCCTACTAATCGATCGAGAATCCGGCGAGTTTCTTGAGCATGTACTACGTCTTCATCAATTTCACGGCAATTGCTTAAGGCTTTTTTGATCGCCTCTTTGGTAATTTCATGAAACACCATCCGCTTGGCAGGTACCCGAGGCTTCAGCAACTGTAACAAATGCCAGCTAATGCTCTCCCCTTCCCGATCTTCGTCCGTAGCCAGAATCAATTCATCGGCGTTCTTCAGAGCAGTCTTCAGTTCTTGGACAATCTTTTTCTTGTCTTTTGGAATCACGTATAGCGGCTCAAAGTCTTGTGCTACATTGATCCCCAGGTTTGACCATTTTTCTTTTTTGAACTCTGGGGGAATCTCGTCAGCAGAGGAAGGCAAATCGCGCACATGCCCCATCGAAGCCACGACTTGATAGCCACTAGGTAGAAACTTACTGATGGTGCGGGCTTTAGTCGGCGACTCGACAATGACAAGAGTGGTCATAAAGGCGATATTAAGGAGGATTGCTTATTCAAGCTGAAATAAATTTTGCAATTTGTCAAGTACATCTTAAAGATTTTTTACAAATACCCGAGATATTGATGAAAACTAGACTCCACCAAGGCAAGCTCGGATCACCTACGGTACAACCTGCGACTAAATACTGTTAGATTGCCCCAGAATCGGGGCATGGTGAACTGGGTGAAGATCGGCATTTGCCCTTATAATTAGGTGAAGTTTTGCGAATGCGTGGCTGTGTGGCCTACTCAATGTCCATTTAGAGATTTAAACCTTGACCATGAAAAAACTATTTTTGACATTACTCACAATGCCGACAGTTGCAAGTGCAGTATTACCACTGGTTATGCACTCTGCTGCCCAAGCCGCTCAGTCCACTCCATCAACCCAATCCAAAAATGGCAACAGTCCTTTTTGCATCGGCTCACATGGTAAAAGCTTCTGCGTGGCTCAATCCGATACGAGATTAGTTCGTAAAGCAATGGCGATCGGTGCAAACTACGAAGCAGGAGTTGTCTTCACTGATGAAGAAAGTGATGCAGCGGCTGCAAAATTTGGTTGTGATTGCCCAGCTTGTATTCGAGCAATCAAACAGATTAGGGTATTCACCAGTGCTGCATAATCCTGATTTGCATTAGACCAATTGTCATACTGGTATCATCATACTGGTGGTATCGTTGATATTTGATTCTTTTTGGTCTTTTGCTTGGAATCTCGATTAGCAACACATATTTTTTAGATGTGTTTCTGAAATAGCCTCTGATCATCACGACCTCTCTAAAAATTTCTAATCAATCACCCGCAACAAGCGGACGAGGTATGTAAATTGCTCTGCTCCCAAGCCGTAGGGTTAGATTGCAGTTTGATTTCTGCGCGGCAAGCAGTGGGGAATCTACTCAAAGAAATTGAACATCTAGCCTCACGGAATTTTCAGTCTTGGAAGACCGCCCCGCCATGAAGCACATTTTATATGTTTTGCCCTATATGAATCTTGGTGGGACTGAGAAGCAGGCTTTTAGTTTGATGAATAATTTGCAGCAGCAATATCATATTTCGCTGTTAGCTCCCGATGGCTTAGGAGCAAAGCCGTTTCGAGAAGCTGGCTTTCCCTATGCTGAGTTTCCCAGACTAGAACAGAACTTTCTGGTTGGGATCAGGCAGTTTCGTCGATCGTTGTTGGCTCTCTATCGCCAGAAACCGATCGATGTGATTCATGTTCATGGTGCCCATGAGTTAATTTTGTTGGTTAAGCTTTTTTTACCAAAAGTACCAGTGATTTTTACAGTGCATGGTTACCATGGCCGCCAAAGTCCGGTAGGATATCGATTGGCCGCAGTTTTTTGCAATTGGTTTGCCAACCAGGTTATTGCGGTTTCTCAGTCCGAATTACAATTGCTAGAAACGCACCACCTCAAAGTCAAGAAAACCACTTTGATTTACAATGGCGTAGTCGAAAATAAACCAGATGTGACCCGCATTGCTCAGCTTACTGAGCAGTTTGGCCTGAATTCAACCACTCAAATTACCATCGGTACAGCAGCACGACTCAGCGAAGCGAAGGGGTTGAGATATTTGATTTTGGCTGTAGCACAGTTGATTGATCGGCACCCTGAGATTAGACTGGTAATTGCCGGAGAAGGGGAGTTAGAGGCTGAATTACGCCAACTCGTTTTGGATTTAAAGGTTTCTCAATATGTAGTATTTGTTGGGTATGTGGCCGACTTGCACAATTTACTATCTTTGATGCAGATTTTTGTACTGCCCTCTATCCAAGAGCCATTTGGTTTGGTCTGTGCTGAAGCTATGTCCCTCGGGAAACCGATCGTCGGGACTAATGTGGGGGGGATTCCAGAACAAGTTGTCCATGGTGTAACCGGCTTCATCGTACCACCGGGCGATCCAACAGCTTTGGCCGATAGCATCGATCAACTGCTGAGCAATCCATCACTGTTAGCCTCTTACGGTCAGAATGGTTATGAGCGGTATCAAGAAAAGTTTGCCTTGGCCGGAATGCTACGCGATACCATCGATGTTTATGAAAAAGTCCTGCTTGAGTAAATGCAAAATACTACCCTGCTACTGACTTTTATTAACAACTTAAGTTCGGCGATTCAGCTAGAGCAAATTCTGTCGATCGAACCACATCCTGATTTGACCATGCGTGGTTGGGTGGGGGTCTGCGCCTTGGTGGGCAAGGCCAAAAATAATATCTATGACATCGATGTGCGCTGGGCAGCGCAGGGGACGATTTTTCACCAAGATCTGTGGGATTTTGGCTGGACTGAACAGATACTGTTGGCTAATCGCAATCAAGAACGCCACAAGCTGATTATTTATCTCTGTGATCCCGGCATCAAGATGCTCAAGCAGGGTGTGGAAATATTGCCGACACATTTTTTGATTGGGCGCAACTGGGCTAGTCTTACCCATTGCTATACCCAAGATCCTCATCCTTTTACCTTTTCATCTCCAGATCAACTTGCCACAGGCTATGCTACTACGGACAAGTTAACCGATCGAGTCCCGACTGTTCAGCGAGAATTCGGTGGCGGAAGTTTAACTATGCCGAATGTGCCACAGGGTGGTTTGCGGACTCAAGGCTTCTTTAAAGATTCCGATCCGGCACGGCCATTACTATCGATTATCACGGTAGTTTATAACGGCGAAAAATATTTAGAACAGACTATTCAATCGGTAATCAACCAATCTTATGAATATTTGGAATACATCATTATTGACGGTGGTTCTACTGATCGCACTTTAGAAATTATTGCCAAATATAATGACTACATTGATTATTGGATAAGTGAGCCAGATACCGGCATTTATAATGCCATGAATAAAGGCACCAAATTAGCAACTGGTAGCCATGTTTTGCACTTAAACGCTGATGATTTGTTGTTTGATCCACAGGGGCTGGAATTCTTGAATATTGCACACTTTGAGGATAATCACATGCGTAGTATTCTCAAAGTCAACTTACAAAATGGAAGGATGGCTAGAGAGCCGATCAAGATGACTAAAAACAGTTTGGCGGAACATGTTACTTATCAAGATCATTTTCTCCAGATCTCTCACACCGCCATGGTGCATCCCGGCTTTATTAATAAAATCAATGCTACGAGTATTTTTAGCGAAGATTATCGAATTTTTTCAGATACGGTGATGCTGATTGAAAAGTTTAATACTGAATCAGTCAGGTTATCTTCAGTCCCCCTCTCAATTTTCCGCAGTGGAGGTGCCTCCAGTAACAATCGGTTGATTTTGACTGAAATGTGGCGAGAAATTCGCAAACAGCCTGCTCTCTGGCCAAAAATTTCTCGGTGGCTTCAGTTGCAAGGGGTTTTTGCGGTATGGAAATAGATTGATATCATAGTCACAATAATTCCGTGATTTCTGTTAGCAATAGCTAGTGATACCCATCACAATCATCAATCTTGAATATAGTCAGTGCTATTCACCAAACAGGCTTCGGCTCTTTGAAACTCACGTCCTAAATAGGCCGCATGATCGAACATTGTGACTGGGCAAGTCTCTTGTTCAAAAATAGCCACACAGACTTCCTTGGCGGTACGACCACTAAATAGCTGCTCAGACTGCCGATCGACCTTGCCTTTGGCCGGAATAACTTTGCCCGTTTTGGGATCTACGGCTAAGCCTCGATCGTCGATTACATTGCCAAAGTGCTTGGCACATATAGTTTGAGCCGCAGTATCCACATAAATAATAAAATATCCACCAGGATCGAGGTCAATGTGGCGGTTAGAAAGTTGGCGATCTATTTCGGCGATTGCTGGTAAATTGCTGGATTTGGTAACAGTCATGGGCGAAATCGGAGGAGGTCTGTATCAACAAATAACACATTTTCTAGATACCCTGCCAGTTGCTGTGCCAATTTAAGCTTTAGTGAAAAATAACAAATGCTGTTGAGGCAATAGATCCTCAGTTTTTTGCCAGGTCAGACCCACCGCAGTCAGCTCTCGGCGAAGCTGTTTTTGGGTGGTTTTGTGATGGGGTTTGATGAATACCAGCGGATCTTCACCGCGATATTCAGTTAATACTACCCGCCCACCTGGCTTCAATGCCGTCACAATATTGGTCATCACTTCTTGAGGATAGTTGAATTCGTGATAGGCATCGACCATCAATGCTAAGTCAATGCTGTTAGCGGGCAAGCCGGGATTTTGATCATTGATAGCTAGCTGGGGTTTGATGTTGGTAATCTTTTCTTGATCGACCCGTTTTTGCAACAGCTCAATCATTTCTGGCTGGAGATCGATCGACAGTACCTGACCCTGGGGCACTTGCTGTGCCAAAAGCTGTGAAATATAGCCGGTGCCTGCGCCCACGTCGGCCACAGTATCGGTGGGGTTTAAGCCCAATGCCGCCACCATATTCTCGGGCTGTTCTTCCTTAGCTCGATCGGTTCTTTCTAGCCACTCTGCGCCGGTGTATCCCATCACCTGAGCAATCTCTCGCCCCATATAGACTTTGCCGGTGCCGTCGAAGCTGGGCTGGCGGTAGCTATAGAATTTTGATTGAATTACGGCAAATCCTGGAGCCATGGCTAACTGCCAGCAAATCACCAAGGTGAGCAAAAATTTTAGGGGGGTGAGAGAAATCAACATAGAGCCAGAGAATACTTTGCATCTATGGTAGTGGATTCTCTGGTAAAAGACCGGTGCGAATTGAGTTGGTAAAACCATTAGAACTGATATAATTTCTCGCACCTGTTTGGATATAGTCATGGATTGTTTAGTTGCCCCAAGTTTGCCCATTACCCCAGATCGATCTAGCGACTTACGACTGGGGATCATGGCTTCGGGGAGTGGTAGCAATTTTGCCGCAGTGGCTGAAGCTATTGCTGCTGGTCAACTACAGGCGAAAATTGCGGTGCTAATTTATAACAATCCCGACATTAAAGCCTTAGAATACGCTGAAAAATATCAAATTTCCACGGTTTTTCATGATCATCGCGGAGTAGAACGCAGTGCTTTGGATGCGGCGATCGTTCAAACCCTGCAAGAATACCAAGTAAACTGTGTGGTGATGGCCGGTTGGATGCGAGTGGTGACACCAGTATTGATTGATGCCTTTCCCGATCGAATTATCAATATTCATCCCAGTTTACTACCCAGCTTTCCCGGCATTAAGGCGATCGAACAAGCCCTGGCGGCCAAAGTCAAAATCAGTGGCTGTACAGTCCATCTGGTTCGCCCGGTGGTAGACAGTGGCCCAATTTTAATTCAGGCAGCAGTACCAATATTGCCAGATGACACCGCCGAGACACTGCATGCCCGTATTCAAATCCAAGAACATTGCATCTTACCCGCAGCTTTAAAATTGCTGTGAACTACCTTTTGGCACAGTCTGATCCATTGACTGCATCTGGGCTGTCACCGGTGCAGTTTTCTTAACTTTAGGTTGGGGCTTATCCCCTGCCAAATTCAAAAACGTATTGAGGGCGCTGAACTTAGTAGCATAAGTAATAGCAGGCTGTTCATAACCCTTAAGCTGCACCGAACACTGTTTGAACACCCTGTTATCACCAATTAGCGGTAATACATATTGGTACGTTTCGGTGCCGATCGCAATTTCTGCGCCAATTTCTTTGGTAATGCTTTCTAACCGAAAAGCGGAATTTACTGTATCACCCAAAGCCGTATAGTCTGGCTGACTGCTACTACCGGCGTTTCCCACCATCCCATAGCCAGTGTTAATTCCTGCCCCTACCCGCAGCTCAAAAGGCAATGGATAGCGTTTGCTCAAGGCTTTAGTCATTCGATCAATATCATTCAAAGCGTGCAAAATGCCCAGCATTTCTTGCTTGGTTACAGTCTCGGAGTTGTGGAACCACAGTGCCATCACCGCATCGCCAATATACTTATCTACCCAGCTACCGTAACGGCGAATAATATGCCCCGCATTGCGGAACCAGGTAGTCATCACTTCCGAAAGTAAATTCTCATCGGTCTGTCTGGCCAGTACCGTATAGTTCCGCATATCCACCACCATCACCGACATCAACTTCCGCACATGCAAAATGGAAGTAACAGTACCATCGAGGGTCATTTCCTCACCGCTGTTGACTGAAACCTCTTCAATCTGAGGGCGGAAAAACTTGAGTTCAGTCTGGCCAAAGGTAACAGTATCACCATCATGAATAATTAGCGGTACGCTCACCCTGCGCCCATTGACAAAAGTACCGTTGCTACTACCCATATCAATTAGGTAATAACCACTTTCAGTACTTTGGAGCATGGCATGATTACGCGAAATACAGCGATCCTTAATCACAATATTGCTTTCTTCACCCCTACCAACCGTCCAGCACTTGCCTTCCACGAGGGCAAAGCGGCGAGTGCCAGAATCGGCTTGCAGCACTAAGTAGGCGGAGGGTCCTTGATTCACAACAGAGGAGGCGAGGGGGAACTAGATAATTTAGAGAAGTTGATAGGAGAAATTGATGGTGAAAGGGCGGGTATTTTTTATAAAAAGATTGGTAATGATAAAACACTACATACTTACATAGATTGTGTGACAGTGGCAACGACCAAAAACAAGCTATCCACAAGGATAGTAGTTAATACCGCACCGCTGATAGCATACCAGTGGTTTTTCTTCTGACTTAAACAGATTATGCCCAAGCTTAGTAGTAAACTCACCAATAGTACAGCCCACGCTGTACCTCGGGGGGTTTGAACTTGGCCGATCGCGGCTTGCAGTAAGGGCGCAACTAAATCTGGCTCGGCTACCATCACCTGCTGCCAATACTGTACCAAATCGACTGCGTATATATATAAGTCGGTAGCGGCAGTGCCTAATAATGAGCCCAGGTAGAATAGGCCACCAACTTTTCCTTTGCCCTGCCAGTAGAGCCAGAGCACTACTGGCAGCCCGATCGACTCCACTGGTAAATGCACCGCCGGTAGCCATCGCCACCAACCCCAATAAATCGCTCCAGCAAACCAGCTCCAGCTAAAACCAAAGAGCAAATCGCCCCAGATTTTAGTTTGGGGGCGCTGATACAAAAAGTAGCTGAGTACCACCCACAACATAGTGAGTGCCAAACATACACCGGGCATCTGTCTTACTAAAGGAGCTTCGATAAATACTGGTATTGATACCAATGCTGCTGCGCCGCAAAATACTTGCCAATGACTTTCGCCAACTGCCGCCAACCAGCCCTTTGCTAGATTGGGGTTAAAAGTGTTATTTAACAAAATGGTT
>JANOXZ010000672.1:0-6850 GCA_031418695.1 Synechococcales cyanobacterium VAR_35_metabat_10 | reverse complement strand
CAGCTTCACCATAAGGGGAATATCGTAACCGCCCAGAACGATCAATCGCTGCCCGATAGATAGTTTTAGCTACTCCTTCCGGCCCTGGTAGCGAATTATTCAGACTGCCCATAAACCGTTTTACTCCTGCCGCTAAATTATCATAATCTGGGTGACTTGCCCAAGTTGTACCCCGATCGATGAAATTGGTCTTAATGCCACTTGGCTCAATGATTTTGACCTGAATATTGAAAGGGCGTAACTCATAGCTGATAGATTCCGAAAGCCCCTCGATCGCCCATTTTGTAGCGTGGTAAGAAGAAACCATCGGAAAAGCGAGGCGGCCACCGATAGAAGCAACATTAATAATAGTGCCACTGCCCTGTTGACGCATCATGGGCAAAATGGCTTGGATGGTAGATACTAAGCCAAAGAAATTGGTTTGAAATTGCCGCTCAAGTTCCTCTTTTGTCACAGCTTCGATTGGCCCCATGAGCGCGTAGCCAGCATTGTTTACCAGCACATCAATCTGCCCAAAGTGTTCTATAGTCTCCCGGATGGCACTCTCGATCGTCTCTGGTAACGTGACATCCAAACGCGGACAAATAACATTTGCTGCCTTTGTCCAATGGTCTGCTTTGATCGGCGATGCCCCAGTCGAGCCATCTGGCGATCGCATTGTTGCTGCCACACTCCAACCTTTCTCCAAGAAATATTTCGCCGTTGCCTCCCCAATGCCGCTGGAAGCACCAGTAATTAACACTGTTTTTTTCACACTCAAGATAATCTCCCACAGTCTAAATGCTAGATATCCAACAGCATAAACTGTGGAGTATACTCCATAGTCAAGAGGCTTGGAGGTGATTGTAATGCTGATTGGTGAACTATCTAAAAAAACAGGCGTATCTAAAGACACAATTCGGTTTTATGACAAATTAGGACTAATTGTTGGCAGCGATCGAATAGCTGGGACAAGGCTATACAAGGAATATACAGCAGAAGCCATAAAACGTCTCGTCATGATCGATCAGGGTAAAGGATTTGGCTTTACACTCAGTGAAATCAAACAGTTGCTCGATGAATGGGATGGCGGTGCAATGTCTAAGCAAGATCAAATCGATGTTATTGAGCGCAAAATCGCTGAAATTGCTGAAAAAAAACAAAAATTAGACGCAATCAATACATACCTCACGACTAAATTGATCAAACTAAATGGGGAAAACCCTTAATTATGTACAAATTTGCTGCGGCTTCAGAACATGAAATCATTGTATTTGGTTCTGCTCGACCGGGATACAGTAATATACAAGTTCACGAGTGGATCGAGTTTATGCAAAATCAAGGTATTGAGCGCATCTGCTGTTTGTTACCCATAAATCAGCTAAATCGCTATGCAGATTTGCTGGGTACTTATCGACAAAGCTTTATGAAGCTGTAGTCGCTGCTCCCTTCAAAGGTCGAAATCCATGGAAAGTAACTGAGGCAATCAATATGCTGCTAGTTGAGTGTGATCAGTTGAATTAAACGTTGTATTTTCCAATACTCTTGATCTTCTTGAAGATTCATGGTACGGTCTTACTGATTGTTTAGAGATTTGCTATGAGTACTATTGTTTTACATCAATTTTCTCGCAGTTTTGGTCTACCCAATGCTAGTCCTTTTTGCATGAAGCTAGAAACCTATCTGCGCATGGCAGAGTTACCTCATGAGCTGGTTTTTGAAGATATGCTGGACAAAGCTCCCAAAAAGAAAATGCCCTACATTGAACATGAGGGACAAAAAATCGGTGATTCTAATTTGGTGATTGAGTATTTACAGAAAAAATATGGCGATCGAACAGATAATCATCTCTCCCCAGCCGATCGGGCAGTTTCTTTGGCCATGCGGAGAATGATCGATGAAAACCTTTACTGGACATTGGTTTATAGTCGTTGGGTCGATGAGAAAAATTGGCCAATTACTCGATCGGTATATTTTGGTGAGTTACCACCAGTTGTAAAGCAAATCTTGCCAGGAATACTCCGTAAAGGCACGATCAAAAGTATGACTGGTCATGGAATCGGTAAACACACAGAGGCCGAAGTCTATGAGATTGGTTGTCGTGATATTCAGGCTCTGTCCGACTTTTTGGCTGACAAAGAGTTTTTTATTGGCGATCGACCCACAATTTTAGATGCCACAGCTCACGCTATTCTCGCCAACTTCATTAAAGTACCGATGGATTCACCTTTAAGAACCAAAGCTACAGAGTTAGCAAATTTGGTTAGTTTCAGCGATCGCATGACAGCAAAATTCTACCCTGAAGAAACAAAGCTTAGCGGATCTCAATAAAATCACCACAATTATTTGTTGCCAGTCTTCCCACCGGCTGTGATGACGTATAAAGCAACATTCAGAAAATTTGCGATAAAATAATTTAATAGCACACCATTAACCAGTACCAAGTTCATGGAAACCACCACAGCAGCCCAAATACTTGACTCAAGTAATGTAGAAAATTCAGCACTATCATTAGCAGACAACGGTATCTCGCTGGCTCAGCCTCAGTATGATTGCTTAAAAGAGGCATTGAGATTGCAAGAACATGCTAGAACAGAAGCTGAGAAAGACATCGCTGCAATTAAAGCCAAAGGTCATCCAATTTATTACTCACAGGATGGCAGATTGGTGCGGGAAAATGCCGATGGGCGTAAATATTACTTTGAAGCACAGCCTGATGGGACAGATTTGATTTTGGGGGAGGTTGAATAGCTTTGCCTCAAATAATCATTGTTGCCGGTCCGAATGGCTCTGGCAAATCTACTCTTACTCGAAATAACTCCCTTGGTTGTCCACTAATCGATCCAGATGCCATTGCTCGGGATATTCTGCCTCAGCCAGGAATCACCCCTCAAATTCAGGCTGGTAAATTGGCTACTGAGCGTTGGGAGATGTACGCAAAAGAAAAAATCGACTTCGCCGTAGAAACTACTTTGTCAGGGAAAGCATATCTCAGAAAAATGAGAGAACTTAAATCCCAAGGCTGGATAGTCCGGTTGATTTTCATTGGTATAGAATCCCCAGAAATAAATATTCGACGGGTTTCCGAGCGTGTAATCAATGGTGGACACGATGTCCCAACAGAAGATATTCTACGTCGCTATCAACGAAGCATGGAGAATCTTCCCAAAGCCATCGCACTCTCTGATACGGCCATTATCCATGACAATTCTACAGCGAAAAAGCATCAGCTTATTGCCACAATCGAACAAAACATCATTACCATGCAAACCACCGAATACCCACAGTGGTTCAAAAAAGCGATGAATTTATAGTTATTATTAAATCTACAAACCGCAGAGCGTATCAATATCGGTCAAAGTAGTCTCCATCACCGCCAAAATATCTTTATCGATCGGTGGGCGCGGCTTAGAATTCTTAGTAGAACCTTGGGCAACAATCAAAGCACAACGTAAATCATTGCTAATACAACGACTGCGCCATAGCTCCACCTGGGCATGACTAAACTCACCAATAAGCTGCAACTGACCATCAGCTAAAGCCGCCACCCCAAGCTGTACCGGTGCCCCTTCAATCACTTCAAAGGCTAAACCTCGAATACCACCAGCAACATTAATAAACTTCATAATATTCCCAGCTTTCAGCTTAGTAGTTTGCACCATCATTACCGGCAAACCATCAGCACTAACCAAATCCATATTCACAGTAAAAGTCGGCACCAGCGACTGCAAAGACTTCAAAAAATGCACCGGCACAATTCCAGTACTAATCAGCGAATGTTCTGGCACCAAATCATCTTGAATATCCAAATCACAATCATCATCTTCATCACCCATATCTCGCAGATCTTGCACCAAATCTGGCATCGTGCGAACAGTCACATTAACCGTTTTGGGATCAGCCGGAATAGTATCAGGAATAGTTATCCGAATTTTTTGGCTAATATCTACCAATTCATCCCGTTCTAACTTCCCTTTATTTTTCTCGAAAAAGCGCTTCAAAGCCATCAGCGCCGTATAAGTAGCTAACACCTCTTCTGGATCTAACACCGCCCTCATTCCTTCTAGCGGGTGAATAGAGCCATAACTCACATCATCAAACCTTGGTTCCTTAGAATCCTTAGCAGACCTTACCAAATGGGGCATATTGGGATTTTCGATATCATAGGTGCAAAAAATACAATCCTGAGACAGAAAAACCTTTTCCATCTCTTCCATCGCCGTATCCGAGCAAGCCGCTAACCGAAACTGGCGCAGAGAATCGATCGATCTATACAGCAACACCCCATGCTCTTGCCCCATCATTCCCAACACTGTGGCATAGAAGCTACTCACATCCCAACAATTCAGCTCAATCTGCAACACTTGATGATCTTCCAACACCTTCCAAGGTGCTGCCTCCCACAGCTCATCAGCCACACTACGCATTAACTGCTCATAAACTGCCGGTAAATCTGGCTCCCGATTTTGATGAAATTCTTCAAAGCGAGCAAATAAATGCTCCACCATGGGTAACTCCGCAGCATATTCCACCGCGATCTCCAAGTCGCTCAAAACTCCGCGCAAATAAAATTGCTCCTCCCGATCGCTCACCAACACCTTCTTCGGTCTAATCTGTGGATAAGGCCCCTGGGGATGCTCGATCGCCTTGATGAGCCCTCTGACCAATGCTTCATGGCCGAAAGACTCATCAGCAGTCTCCAAGCTGCGGGCAGTGCCTTCAGAGCCATCCATCCAAATCACCATGTGGGGAGCCGATTCACCACCACTGGCTAAAGGTAGAGAGATCCTGGCACCTTCCCATACATTGGGTACTTGGGGCAGGCGTTTCAACCTTCTGATGGTGGCGGCACTCAAACTCATTTCTCTACTACAGCCTCATTTATGAATGCTGTCCCTACTATCGATCGACCCCCAAATTCTACCTGAGGTCAAGAATCTTGGCAGCCAATTACCATGAAGACAGAGAAAAGTTAACATAGAGGGTACAGTAATAACAAACCGTCTTTCTCGGAGTCCATAGATTATGACCCAAGCTCCCTCTCCTACCAAATCCGGTATCGAACTAACCGAAGCAGCTCTAAGCCACGTCAAAGCGCTGCGTGACCAACAGGGCAAAGATCTCTGTTTGCGGGTTGGTGTCCGCCAAGGTGGTTGCTCTGGTATGTCTTACCTCATGGAGTTTGAAGATATCAGCAATGCCCGACCAGATGATGAAATTTTTGATTACGATGGCTTTAAGTTAGTCTGCGACCGCAAGAGTTTGCTGTATATTTATGGGCTGGTGCTAGATTACAGCAACGCGATGATCGGTGGCGGGTTTCAGTTTACGAATCCCAATGCTAGTCAGAGTTGCGGCTGCGGTAAATCTTTTGCCGTGTAAATCTATTTCATTTTTCAATTATGTCTGAAGCCATTAATGAAGCCTTTGATGCGGCGATCGATCGATACAAGGCTGGGGAAAGCGCTGCTAACTTAATTCCTGTTTTTAAGGAAATCTGTGAAACCACTCCCAAGATGGGCAGTGCTTGGACTTGTCTCTCCTGGCTGTATTTGCTCGAAAACGAGTCGGTGAAAGCAGTGAAATCTGCCGATCGGGCTTTGAAAGTAGATCCTTACGATCCCCAAGCGCGGGTGAATCTGGCGATCGCCCTGTTGGAAGCCAAGCAAAAAGGCGTGCGGGAGCATGTAGAGATTGCCCAAAGAATGGTAAGTGGTTCGGAAGAAGCTAAGGAGCAAGTAGAGTCCAGCTTTGTAGATGGTTTACAACGTAAGCCAGAATGGGAAGCACTCATCAAAGTCCGCGATTGGATCGCTGCTTAAATTAAAAAATCCCACCTGTTTCGGTGGGATTTTTTTATCAGAATCTTCAGTAATGAACTAAACGTTTTTCGATCTTTTGGATAATATCAATGACGTTAGCGATGCCATCTTCATCTCGGATTTTTGCCCCTAAATCAGCAGCCTTCTGACGCATCGATCGATTATTAACCACCTGATGAATCGCTGTGGCTAATTTTTTACCACTTAGTTGTTTCCGAGGAATTGGCGCGGTGCCAACTCCTAACTCGGCAACCCGCCTCCCCCAAAAAGGCTGATCCCCAAAGAACGGAATAATGATCGTCGGCACCCCAGCCCTCAATCCAGCGGCTGTAGTTCCAGCACCACCATGATGGACAACAGCCGCCACACGCGGAAACAACCAAGAATGAGAGATAGAATCTATGATAAAAACTGTATCCGGTAAATCGGTCTTACTCAAGCCACCCCAACCAGATTGCAAGATCGCCCGTTGTCCGGTCATGGCGATCGCCTCCAAAACCAAATCAGCAGTCTGTTCTGGATTACGGCTACCCATGCTACCAAAGCCAATATAAATAGGTGGCGTACCCCGATCGAGAAAGTCTAACAGGGCTGTCGGTGCAGTCCAATCATCGGCCTCATCTAAAAACCAATAACCAGTGATACAAGTATTTTTCCAATCAGCAGGTTTAGACAAAATGGAAGGACTAAAACCATACAGCACAGGATAACGCTGCATCTGAGCTGAATTGTACAGTCCCCAAAATGGCGCAGGAGGTAAACCCAGCACCTGTTTGCGCGCCAGTTGATCGCCTTTGCGAGCACCTTGCCACATCACCTGGCGAAACAAATGATGAGATAACCGATTCACAAAACCACCAAATTTAGCAACGAATGGTGGCAACAGAATAGCCGGAAAAGCTTTGGTCGGGGTAAAAGGAAAAATATATGCCTGAAGGAATGGCAAATTCAGCTTTTCAGCCAAAGCCAGTGCCACAGACATACCGCCCACCCCTGCCACCAATAAATCCATACCCTGGCAAGCGGCCAAACCATCTTCTGCCCAATCG
>JANOXZ010000671.1:0-6252 GCA_031418695.1 Synechococcales cyanobacterium VAR_35_metabat_10 | reverse complement strand
CGCGGGATTCTTATATTTCACCCATCGACCGTTCGAGCAGGTTGGGGTTGGGGTGTTTGATTTTAGCAAAAAGTTCATATTGAGACATGTTTTTAAAAGTTTGATTTTATAAGGTTTGAAAGCTAAATTTTAAACATTTGTTTTGTAAAGCAATGCCCACAGAGAAGATCAGAGGGAAACTCCAGCAGTTTAGGCCAAGGTTTTACTGACTGCTTTAGCACGGACTAACCAATCGGTGTCTTCGATCGCCAACTGGTAACTACTATAGCTTTCAAGCTGTCCCAAGGATATCAATGCGGCATATTTCAAGTCCCAGAGACGAGTACTGAGACATTTTTCTAGTTCGGGGATTGCCTTTGGATCGCCGAGTTCTCCGAGGGCGATCGCCGCCGCTGCCCGAGATTTTTGAAATTGGGGTTGGGTGTTGTGCAATGCGGTGATCAATAAATCATAGGCTGGAGCATGACGCAGCCAACCAAAGATTTTCATGACATGGAAGTGCGCTCCATAGTCGTTGTGGGCTTCTTCTTCGTAAGTGGCAAACAAGGCCGCCGGGGCTTCGGTAGGGTATTGGCTCAAGATGGCTTGGGTAGCTAGATAGCATTTGCCAAAGTCGGTGTCGTAGAGATCTCGAATCAAAGTCACTAAGGGCAAAGGCTGAGGATGGCTGTGTACCATTTTTAGATCTTGGGGATGGTCGCGCAAGACTGTTTCGATCGACCTCATAACATCCTCAAATCCCAATACGCCCTCGGCCTGCCCAGCATCGGCCAACATCCTGACTCCCCTTAACCGAAAGACGATCGAGACTGGGCAATAGACAATATGTGGGATAGCATCGTAGTATTTGGCATCGATCAGGTCTTGAATACAGAGGCGGCGGGCTAGGACGCTGCGGTGTTGCAAGAATCCTACCACTCGATCCATTAGGCTGTAGTCTTTGGTAAATCTCCCTACGGCGGCGATTGCGGCGCTGGCGATCGGGCCGTCCTCATCGGTGGTGAATTTGCGGATTCTATCTAGAGCTGGTCGGTAGTCGAGTTTAACTAGGGTGTGGATAATCACTCTATAGCTTTGGCCGGGTCGATCGAGCAATTTAGCAATTTCTTCGAGTATTTCGGGGTCTTGGGTGCCAATTTCGCCGATTGACCATACGGAGTTTTCGATCACGTAGCAGTCTTCGTCGCCTAGACAATCACGGATCACCGGCAGGGCTTGGGTAGCTTGTAGTCTGCCTAGACTTTCGATCGATTTGCGACGCACGATGCGGTTATCGAGTTCGGGTTCAAGGTTTTGGACAGCACGGATCAGAGCGGCGATCGAGTTTTCGGATTGGTAGTTGATTAAATGAGAGGCGGCGATGTAGCGGGAATCTTCTTCGCCAATGTCTTTTTGCGGTCGATCGAGGATCTGGATGGCTTGTTCTTCACTGAGGTTGAACATGTTGATGAAGCGCTTATCCATAAATAGCCTCGACTTGGCTGCTGCTAATGATTGTTAAGGTTTTCACCATACCACAAGCTCTACTCTTAACAGACACCAAACGAACTTCTAACATATCCAATCTCCGCTAAAAAATCTGATTTAACACAGCTTCTAAGTTAGCCACAGCCTGATTGATATCCTTCAACTTATCCAAGCCAAACAACCCAATCCGAAAAGTCTGGAAAGGCTCTAGCTCTCCACAGCGCAACGGCACCCCACCAGCGATCTGCACCCCTGCCAACATAAATTTCTTGCCAGACTGAATTTCGGCATTATCGGTATAGCTCACGATCACACCCGGTGCTTCAAAGCCTGCTGCTGCAACGCTTTTGACACCCTTGTTACACAAAATAGCCCGCACCCGATCGCCTAGATCCTGCTGTGCCTGATGAACCTTCTCAAACCCGAAAGCCCCAGTTTCATTAATCAAATCTCGGAAAACAGTCAAGGCATCGGTGGGCATCGTCGCATGATAAGCATGACCGCCATTTTCGTAAGCTTGCATAATCTGCCACCACTTCTTCAAATCACAGGCAAAACTAGTACTATTAGTTGTTTCCAGCCGTTCCAATGCCAAACTACTCAGCATTACCAAACCACAGCAAGGCGAGCCGCTCCAGCCCTTTTGTGGCGCACTGATTAGCACATCCACCCCACAATCTTTCATATCTACCCAAATGGTGCCGGAGGCAATGCAGTCCAGCACAAAAATTCCGCCAACCTCATGTACCGCCGCAGTCACAGCTTTTATATAATCATTTGGTAAAATTAATCCTGCCGATGTCTCTACATGGGGCGCAAACACCACGTCTGGCTTCTCTGCTTTGATCGCCGCGACTACTTCCTCGATCGGAGCCGGAGCAAAGGCTGCATGGGGGCTATCATCTACTGGTCGTGCCATCAACACCGTGGACTTGGCCGGAATGTTGCCCATCTCGAAAATCTGTGTCCAGCGGAAACTAAACCAACCATTGCGAATCACCAGACAATTCTTGCCTGTGGCAAACTGCCGCGCCACTGCTTCCATCGCAAACGTGCCGCTCCCTGGCACAATTACCACCGCCTGAGCGTTGTAGACCTGTTTCAAAGACCGTGAAATATCCTGCATCGTCTTTTGAAACGACTGAGACATGTGGTTTAGAGCGCGATCGGTGTAAACCACAGAATATTCTAAAAGTCCATCAGGATCAATGTTGGGAAGTAAGCCAGCCATAATTGCCTTTTGTCAAAAACCAGGTATTTCGCCAAGCTGCGGCGAGATGGGCGTGATCGCTCACGTCTTGAATGCTGCCAACAGATTAGCGCAATTTCCTTAGACTGCGTGGACAAGCTACAAAACGTCATAATAGTAGTTCTTAAATACCAAGTTACCTTTTGATTTAAAGTAAGAAGCTTCAGAGACTTTTTGCCCCAGGATCATTTTGTCATCGACCCCTTCTCCCCCCACCAGCGATCCCCGATCGGTTGCCCTCTCTGCCCTGCGTCAAGTAGTTCGAGGGATACATGCCGATAATGCCTTAGATAAAGCTGGGAACCGCGCTACTCTATCTAACTTAGACCGTCAACTGGCCACTGAATTGGTCTATGGAGCCGTGCGCCAGCAGCGAACTTTAAATGTGTTGATCGATCGACTATTACGCAAACCCGAAAAACCTACCAGCGATCTGCGTCTCTTATTACAACTAGGAATTTATCAACTGCGCTACATGGATCGCATTCCCCCTTCGGCGGCAGTGAATACTACGGTTAACTTAGCAAAGACCAATGGATTAGGAGGATTGGCAGCATTGACTAATGGGGTCTTACGGGAATATCAACGTCAGCAAGAATCCTTGGTGAGCAATTGGCACCAGAGTGATTCGTTGGTAGAAAGAATCGGTGTGGAATATAGCTTTCCCGATTGGTTGGTGGAGCATTGGCTAGAGGTACTGGGGGAGACTGGCACGATCGAACTCTGTAATTATTTCAATCAGTCTCCTTTGATCGACCTGCGGGTGAATAAGCTGAAGACTGATCGGGCAAAAGTTTTAGCGGCTTTAGTTGAGGCCGGGATTAATGCGGTGCCAATCGACTATTTAGAGCAGGGCATTCGTCTCATAGGCAAAGTTGGCGCAATTCCTCGCCTACCGGGATACAACGAAGCTTGGTGGTCGGTGCAAGACAGTAGTGCTCAGTTAGTAGCTGAACTATTAGATCCTCAGCCCGGAGAAGTGGTGGTGGATGCCTGTGCTGCACCCGGTGGCAAGACTACTCATATTGCGGAGTTGATGAATGATCAAGGAGTGATTTGGTCGATCGATTGTAGTCAGTCGCGATTGAAACAAGTAACCCAGAACTGTGAACGGCTGGGTTTACAGTCAGTACAAATTAGAACCGGCGATGGGCGACAGCAAGATGATTTGGTGGGAAAGGTCGATCGAGTACTGTTAGATGCTCCTTGTTCGGGGTTGGGGACATTGCATCGGAGAGCCGATGCCCGCTGGCAAAAAACCTTGGCGACTGTCCAAGAGCTGGGTAAGCTGCAAGCAGAATTGTTAGAGAGCTGTGCTAGTTGGGTAAAACCAGGCGGGACATTGGTTTATGCCACTTGTACTGTGCATCCGATCGAAAATACCCAGGTAATTCAGCCATTCTTAGCAGCTCATCCGGAATGGAAAATCAGTCCACCCTCTGGTTTTCTGGGTACTTTGGCTGATTCTGAAGGCTGTGTGACGATTTGGCCCCATCAACAGCAGATGGATGGTTTCTTTATTGTGCGGCTAAACAAAGACTGCTAAAGCTTTCTATATTTTCGCTCCAACAAAAAAATAAGCCCAACCTAAAAATACCAATTACGGTTGATAATTAGACATGTTAGAATTGCGGAAGACCTTTGCTGAACCAGTGAGTAGGCCACTACCTGATTGCTTAAGAACAGTTTGTGTTCCTGAATACAATTTAACAATTGATCACAAAACTTAAAGTTTGAAAATCCTGAGAATTACTATGCTGGATAAGGAGGGAATTCGAGTTGGTCGAAAAACACTAGCCAAAATGTTACCCTACGCATTATTGGGTCTAGCCATTTTTTCTTTTAATTCGAGCTTAGATTTACCTTATGTGGTGCGAGGGTACGCTACCTTAATGGAATTTCAGGTTGGCTTCTTGATTCTTTACTTTTTAGTACAGAAAAAATCTATAGCCAAGAAGTAAAATTCAAACAACTTGCAAAATAATTATCTTTCGTAGACGATCATGAGAAACAAAATTGTTGCAGCATTATTAGCATTTACCTTTGGTGGAATTGGGGTACATAAATTTTATTTAGGTAGCAATGTTGCAGGTGTATTTTATTTGTTGTTCTGTTGGACTCTGATCCCTTCATTGCTCGCCTTTTTCGATTTTATTGGATTACTACTAACGCCTGATCAATCCTTTGATGCCAGATACAATTCTGGATTGATTCCTCCTGCTTACACCAATAATAATTATATTGCACAGGAATCTTCTCGAGACAAAGCCGCAACTTTAGGAGAGCTAAAAAATCTTTATGATAATGGTGTTATTACTGCTGAAGAATATGAAGGTAAGCGTCGGAAACTATTGGATTCGATCTAGACTAGCTATTGGGTTTGTACTTTATTCGTAGTTTTCACAGGGTTGAAATTCTGTTTATATCTCTATTATTATGTTAGAGCCAACTCCCAAAAATAGCTCAACACCCACCTGGGTTTGGCTTTCATTTGTGCCAGTATTGGGTAGTGTGGCACTGATTTATGCTGGCAACAAAGCTAATGCTGCTAAATGGATGTATCTGGGGGCAGGGATTTTTACCGTTTCATTGCTTTCTACTTCCAGCGCAATATTTTATCTTGCTTGGGTAGCACAAATATTTATCTCGTTTAATCTCAAAGGAGCTTTTTTACGCAAGACTGCTAATAATCCAGAGCTACCTGGGTTACATAATCTTGCTCAATATCAGGCCATGCCTAGCTCTAATGCTCAGCTCGATATTAATAATTGTTCTAAAGACGAATTGGTGAGAGTATTGGGATTGCCGATCGTCTATGCCAATGATATTGAGTCATTAAAGAATGAAGGTTATATTTTTACTTATGTCGAAGAATTGTCAGCAGTTGCTGGTTTGCCAGAATCCTACATAAGCAAGTTAGCTGGCAAAGTAATTTTTACTTATAACAGCAACAAAGAGATGGAATGCTCTTGGCAACGCCTAAATGTCATGTCGATCGATGAGTTAGTAATGGCCGGACTAGGTGGCACTGTTGCCAAAAAGATTGTGTCTGAAAGGGAAAATAACGGTGAATATCGATCGGTCATAGATATCAAACGCCGCACCAGTATTCCATTTCACAGCTATAAGATCGTGGTTCAACAATTTCCTTATTCTTAAACCAAAATAGACTTGTAGGGTGGGCATTGCCTACAAGTCTATTTTGGTGATGGTTTCAGCTTAAAAATGAGATACGTCCGTGGGCAGTGCCCACCCTACAAAATTAAATAAGTTTAATAAAAAAGGAGCATTCTAATGAATGCTCCTTTAAATTATATGGGCTTACTTAAAGATTAAGTGCCAGAATTCCAAGAGTTAACATACTCAATTTGAGCAGCATCTAAAGCATCAATTTTGACACCCATTGCTTGCAGCTTCAGAAGAGCAATTTGCTTATCTACAGCTACCGGAATAGTATGAATACCAGGAGTCAATTTGCCTGTGTTTTGTACTAAGTACTCACAAGCCATTGCGTGGTTCGCAAAGCTCAGATCCAT
>JANOXZ010000670.1:0-12334 GCA_031418695.1 Synechococcales cyanobacterium VAR_35_metabat_10 | reverse complement strand
CCAGATTTTTTAGCGATTTTTAATGCTTCCATTAAATACTTGAGATCTTCTTTTGTTTCACCCAGATCATCATGAACAGCAGCTATCCCATATAAAGCTTGCATCAAGATCGAAATGTCGATTTTAGCTTTAGTGACTTTTGGAAAGGTGGCGATCGCTTGGCGATAGCTTTCTTGGGCTTTTTGATATTCACCAAGAGACTTATAATTACCACCCATAGCATTCAGGGCAAAACATTCAAGCAATGGATCATTAATATTTCGAGATATTTTTAAAGCAGATTCAATGTATGGCAATCCCTTTCTTGGTGCACCAAAGAATTGATAGTAAAATCCTATGCCGGTAAGAACTTCTGCTTCTCTTTTGAAGTTTTTTTGAGCGCGGTATTGATTGGCAATCAGTATTTTTTTATCTATCTCTTCTTGAAAAGTTAATTCTTTGGTAGTCGTTGGTGTCTTGGTGTCTGGTGTTGGGGGCTGTTGAGCAATTTTAAATTCATTCGATAGCTCTGGTTGTGCCTTCAGCGATAGCCCTGCTGGCTCATTAGGCGATAGATCCACTTGCGCCCTCGGCGATCGATCATCAACAATATCTATACCTTGTTCCATGACGACTTGATCGCTAGGCATCACTGGTGAAATTACAGCAAACATATTTCCTAACGCCAAAGTTAAAGATAGATACATTGATTTAGAGTCTCCACAAAAAAATAATTAATTCGATCGGATGCCAAGCTTAAAACCAGCGCTGGTTTAGCGATTGCCTGCTGCACAATCTATCACCAACATTCGCTTTAGTCCTCGGTCATAGTACTGGAATTTCGCCCAGAGTTAGCTAATAGAAAAGGCTTGAACATCAAAAAAAATTATGCTCCTTTTCTGTTTTAGTTATTTTTATTGGCTTGGGTGAGGTCGATTACAATATGCATCACCTTATCCTTGATACCAAAATTAATCATTTATTTGATTCCCAACAAGGCCATCACCCCACGATCTATGAGGTGATGGCCTTGTTGGTCACAGGAAAGTTAAAACTGGAAAGAGTCCCCTAAATAATATTGACGCACCAATGGATTACCATACATTTCTTCAGTAGTCCCCGAAGCCAACACCTCACCATCACGCATAATATAAGCCCGATCGGTGATCGCCAAAGTCTCCCGCACATTGTGGTCAGTAATCAAAATTCCCATATTTCGATCGGTCAAACCAGCAATAATCTTCTGAATCTCAGCTACCGCAATCGGATCCACCCCAGCAAAAGGTTCATCTAGTAACAAAAAGCTTGGGCCATTGTAGCCCGCCGCCAAAGCCCGCGCCAACTCAGTGCGTCGTCGCTCACCCCCAGAAACCTGACCACCTAAAGTATGAACCACCTTATATAAACTAAATTCACTAATCAACTCTTCCAAACGACGCTTCCACTCCTTGCGAGGAACGCCACTCTGCTCCATCACCAGCAGCAAATTCTCTAACACCGTAAGCTGTTTAAAAATACTCGCTTCTTGAGCTAAATAACCCACCCCCAACCTGGCTCGTTGGTGGATAGACAACTTAGTAATATCTCGATCGTCTAGCCACACTCGGCCACTAGTGGGCTTCTCTAAACCCACCGCCATGTAGAAAGTCGTTGTTTTACCAGCTCCGTTAGGGCCTAATAAACCTACTACTTCACCTTGGCTGACCGACAGGCTGGCACGTTTCACCACCTGTTTTTTACCGTAGGTTTTCTGGACATTATCTAAAACTATTTTCATCTAAAAACTTCTATGTCGATTTTTCATGCTGGTAGCGATCAGTAAATTGCAAATACTAACTAGTTATTACCATCATTGGGAATTACATAAATCGAGTTAACCGTTCCACCACTTTTGGGCAATGCCAAAAAGCGCCAATCTTTGATCGAATAAGTTAAAGTTTCTCCTTGAATACTATTCCCTTTCTGGAGAGCCACCACACTCCCACTCATGACAATTTTTTGCTCCTTACCAAAAAACTGCACTCGATCGGCACGGGCACGCAGGCTTTGGGTAGGATAAGCCAACTGGACGTTATCTTGCGCCACAACCACCTGGGTTTTAGAGTTGGCCTCTTGACGGCTCGATCGAATGGTCATGTTTTGGCGAGGCTTACCTTCGGGAGCAGCATTGTATACCGATTGAACCACTTCACCCTGTTTAGGGGTGACTAAAAACTGGCCATCCCGAATAGTGTAGGTGATTGTTTCTCCCTGTAAAGTATTACCTTGCTGCTTGATGTAGACATTGCCGCTCAGCAACATCCGCTGTTCTTTAATAAAATACTGAGCAAAATCTGCCCGAGCCTGCAACTGCCGTGCGGGGTAATAAATTTGCACATTGTCCCGCGCTGTGACAATTTGGGTTTTAGAGTTGGCCTCTTGACGCAAAGATTTGATACTGATTCCTTGATTGCTCTCAATTTCATTCTGGGCTAAGGTCGGCAAAGTCAGAGGACTACAAGCCAGAACAGCGGCTAATCCTAATCTAACCAACGACTGGCCGCGAACATGAAACAGATGAACCCGCAGCAGATCAATGCAACGGACAGGGGCAAACAGCATAAAGCCTCTAGTTTTTCTAGGTTAGTGTAGCTCCCTCGTAGGGCATACATCTCATTTTCCCATGACGAGGACACTCCCTAGAAGTTTCAGGGCATCTGATATACCAAAAAAGTATTGAAAGCACCGATCGCTGAAACTTTGCCAGAAAAATTTAGCTCTGGCACCTCCAGCTCTGTTTGATAAATACTGGCTACTATCAGGTTGTGTCTGGTAGTAGTGTTCGATAAAACAGGTTGAATCGATTGTTTTAAGTAAGGACTGCTCACAGTGCTAATTCCTAAACAAGCCGTGTTAGCAACTGCACCTAACAGATTTGTCCCAGCCTTGCTGCATTCTTGCTGAAGACGATTTTCTATTTGGGCAACTAAGTAATTTTCGTATGTAGGTTGAGTGGGATTGGTCGCAACCAATCCTGCCCCTAATAAGAGGATGGCACCACTAGTGCCAGCTACGGTCTTTTGCCATTGTCCGGGAGCGATCGATTCCATAATCTACTACAAATGTTTACAAGTTACAAACTGGTGGATACTTCTAAATAGTACCCCTGAATACACATTAGAGATGCGCCAGAGGGCTGTATTTTTGCAAAGTTTAATAAACATTTTGATGATTACTTGCTATTAGCTAGTCATTCCATTCTGGAATAACCCATTGGGGCGGGGCACTCAGCTTTTTGCGACGAGCTTCCTCGGCAATTTCGTGCATTCTGTCGATCGAGATATTGTCAATGAAGTTGGCGGCAGCACTGACATGTTGTTGGCTAGGACAATTATCTGGTCGCAGGCAACCATTGGTGCAAGCCTTGGCACAGTCTATCTCTGGACTGTTGTTGGGTTCGATCGAGGTAGTTTCCATGGCTGATTTAAGTAAAGCTCTCTTGCAGTATAAAAAAAGCTGGGCATAGGAGCAAGTGCTCCCATACCCAGCAAAGAAGATTGAGGATTCAATTTTTTCTATGGACGACGATTGAAGCTAGTAAGCCACTGACGGAGCTGTTCGCCCGCCACATCGCGACCACCCAAGCCAAAAGCAATAGCTGCCGCGATCGCCAAGGCACCGAGGGTTAAACCAAAGGCCAAGTTGACGATGTCTGGAGCGATGCCCATCCGTTGTAAGCCCATGGCACCGACCAAGACAATAATCACAATCCGAGCAGTTTGCGCCAAGATATTGGATTGACGAGTACCGGAGGCGTTGATAAGCCGGAATGCGAGGTTGGCTAAGAATAGACCAACTGCAAATACTATCAAACCAATCAGAATTTGGCTGCCGATGTACAGGACACTTTCGGTAATACCGGTAAGTGAGGGAATACCTAAGATATTGGTCGCCGAAATTGCCGCAGTCAGCATGGTAGCCACCAGCACCACAATGCCAGCAAGCTGTGAAGGAGTCTTGGTATTAGCACTGTCTTCGATGCTGTCAGTCCGTTGGGGAGCAGCTTCGTTTACTAAGTTGCTTAAGCCCAAGACCTGAACGATATTGTCGAAGCCTAAAGTAGCCAAAGTGGTAGTAACCAACTCCGACAAGAAGCGACCAATAAAGTAAGACAAGGCAATCAAAGCACCAGCAGTTAGTACCCGAGGCAACATTAAAGAAATTTGGTTCAGCATCAAAATTGCTGGGCCAGAAATTGCTTCAATATCTAATGCTTGTAGAGCAGAGATAATACCTGGAACCAATATTGTCACAAACACCAAAGTACCAGCGATACCAGCCAGAGTTTGGTTAGGCATCGATCGAGTCAAACCTAGCCGCGATGCTAGGCGCTCCGAACCAGCCGCTGCGGCGATATTAGTCACAATATCGCGCACGATTTTGGCCACGAACCAACTGACTACGCCAATAATGACGGCCTTGATGATTTTGGGCACTGCGCTCAACACATCGGCAGACAAGTTCTGTACTGGTGCTAAAGAGCTACCTAAGCCCAATGTATCTAGAACTGGTAGTAAGAAGAGAAACAAAACAGCCCAGAAGCTGAGGTCAGCAAGGGTTTTGCTAGGCAAAATGGAATTGTTGCTTCCTTCTGCTACTTGCAATTTGCGATCGATTCCAAAAGACTGGGAAACCTTGAGAATCAAACTCTTTACTAAAGTTGCTACCACCCAAGCTACTGCTGCTAACAAACCAGCAATTAACAGCCGAGGCAAGAAGCCTAAAATCTGACTGAGCATTGTTTGCAAAGGTGCTGATGCTGCTGTCAAATTCAGCGCATTCAATGCTCCAATGACAAAAAATAGGAAGATGATCCAAAAGGTAACTGTGGCAGCCAGCTTTTCTGCCGACCAGCCTCCGATAGTGTTGCTACCAGTGATCTTTTGCAGAATTTTATTATCGATGTCGGTTTTAGAGAGCGCTTTACTAACTATCCAAGCAGCAATAGTTCCGACTAGCCAGCCTAAAACCAATAAGGCAATCGCCCCAAAGATAGCAGGTAGTATTCTGAGAATTGGTGCCACTAGGCTGTCTACCGACACCGGATTAGCGGTGGCCGTCTGCATTAGCAGTACCGGTAAGCTTGGCAAAGGTGCCTGGCCCATCGATGGAGAAATCGATTCCAAGAAATTGTTAATCATATCGGTCATACCAAAAAAAGTGTCAGCCATACCCAATACATAGAGTTGAACACAGCCACGAATAGCTGAGCAAAATTGAATGTAGTCTTCAGATCTCGATAAACCGTAGCGTTGCCGCTCGATTCGACTTTATATCTACTCACTGAGAAAATAATATGTATTTATCTCGCAAAGCACAAACCTACCAGCAATAAAGCTTAATAAGATATGAGCTGGAATTCGATAAATTATGAGCAGAAGCCTTTCTCCGCAACATTCTACCTGAAATGTTAAATAATAATAACTTTTTCCGGAAATTATTTTCTGCTCGATATTTTACGAAATTTCGTAGTATTCTAAAGCACATTTACCTCAGAACTGTAGTGTGCAAAGATCGATTTGTAGTTGTTTGACTAAAAAAAATCCAGTCCCAAAACTGCTTTTTCTCTATGGAGGGATGGACTGTATCAGATAACGGGTCATCTCGAACAACTCATCTGATAATCTGATTACTAATCTGTACCGGGATGCTTCCGGCCAGGCAGCCATCTTCCATATTTACAATCCGATCGGCCACGTCCAAAATCCGGTTGTCGTGAGTCACCATCAAAATGGTGGTGCCTTGCTCTTTGGCCAACCGCTGCATAATCATCACCACATCTCGCCCAGACTTACTATCCAAAGCAGCAGTGGGTTCATCGGCCAATACTAACTTCGGGTGGCTAACCAGGGCACGGGCGATCGCCACCCGTTGTTTTTGACCACCAGAGAGACTATCAGGGTAATATTTCTTCCGATCGCTCAACCCCACGGCATCTAGCATCATCGCCGATCTTTGGCGGACTTCTGAGCCGCTCATATTGTGCAGTTGCGCAGACATTTCTACATTTTGTTGGGCGGTGAGTGACTTTAATAAATTATGTGCCTGAAAAATATAGCCAATGTTCCGCCTTAGTTTGGTTACTTTACCTTTTCCGGCACTATGCAGCTCTTCACCTAACACCCGAAGACTCCCTTCCTGGGGCGATCTCAAGCCACCCATGAGGGTCAACAAAGTGGTTTTACCCGAACCCGATGGACCCGTCATAATAATTAGCTCACCTTGGCCAATATCCAACGTGATATCTTGGAGCACTTGCTTGCGCAGTGAGCCTTTACCAAAGTAATGATTGAGACCTTTGATCGACACTACGGCATTCTCAATCGCTCTGGGAGCGACGACTCTAGAGGTCGATTGCTGGTTATCCCGCAGTTTATCTAGCATGGTTTTCTCCTTAAAACATATCGGCAGGATCAGCGGCTCTGAGCTTGCGCACGGCGATTGCCCCAGAAACCAAACACATAATCACGGTCAGCAGAAAAACACTAACAGCACGAGCCAAGGTCATCATTAGTGGCAAACTGGTAGCGTTACGAGTCATGGTGTAAAGTCCCACCGCTGCAAACATTCCGGGCATAAAGCCCACGATCGATAAAATTATCGCTTCTTGAAACACTACTGCTAGCAAGTACCAATCGGTATATCCCATGGCCTTTAGGGTGGCGTATTCCGACAAGTGATCTGCTACATCGGTGTACAGAATTTGATACACAATCACAATCCCTACAATAAAGCCCATCACTGTGCCCAGAGTAAAAATAAAGCCGATCGAGGTGCCTTCTTGCCAATACTTCAGCTCAAAGTTAATAAATTCTTCTTTAGTAAAAACTTTTACATCTTTGGGCAAGATTTCTGCCAGTTTTTTGGCCGTGGCTTTGGCATCACTACCAGGAGTAAGCCGAATTACCCCCACATCGATCAAGCCCTTGTCTCGATTGGTCAGACGAATAAAGTTGGTATCACTGGTCAGAATATTACCATCAGCTCCAAAAGAAGCTCCCATCTGAAACAAGCCACCCACGGTAACTTTGCGATTACCCACTTCGGTAGTCACCTTTTGACCAGAATCAAACCATTTTTTGACATCCCCGAACTGTTCTCGGGACTTAGTATCAAATAAGTAGCTGTCGGGCAGTACCATTTTGTCCAGATTTTCTTTTACTCCTGGCAGGGTAAAAAGCTTGGTATCGGCAGGGTTAAAGCCAATCACCATAATACCTCTGGTGCTTTTGTTTTCGGGGTTTTTCCAAAATCGAAAATCCAAGTAAATTGGATTGATACTCTCCACATTATTAAGCGATCGAGCTTGCTGTAAGCGCCGAGCTGAGAAAGTTTTCATCGCAATCAGCGATGTAGATTGGGGACTAACCAAAAAAACATCCCCTTGCACATTGGCATGAAACGTGATGGCCGAGTCAAACAAGGCATCTCGGAAACCGAGCTGCATAAACATCAAAATATCGGCAAAAGAAATACCAGCGATCGCCACTAGCAAACGGATTTTCTCATGGCTGAGCTGCAACCAAGCTAAAGGAATCTTCATCGGAGCACCACTGTTAAATAAAACTGATATAGATAAATTGTTGAGTGAATTATTCGGTAAGAATCTTGACTTCTACCTTAGAGTAGGTCAAACCCCGAATCAGATTGCTCTGAGCTGGATCGATCGCAATCTTGACCTCCACTACTCGGGAGTCCACATCAGCAGCAGGGTCAGTTTTTAGCACGTCTTTTTTGGCTACCTGTAAGCCTACTTGCACCACTTTGCCCTGGATCTTGCCCACAAAGGAACCACTTTCGCTATTGATTTCAGCGATTTGACCAACTTTGACTTTACTGATGTCACTTTCGTAAACTTCAGCAACTGCCATCATCTGGTCGTTTTGAGCAATCTCTAAAATGCCTTGGCTGCTGGGTGCTTCACCAGATTTGGTCTGAATTTTAAAGACCTCACCAGCGATCGGCGATCGCACATAAGACATCTCTAAATCAGCCTGGGCTTGTTGTGCTGCTGCCTGTGCCTTGGCAATTTCGGCCTCGGCACTGCGCAAATCTACTGGCCGCACTTCTATAATCCGATCAACGTTAGCTTGAGCCTGTTTAATTTGCTCATTCAAAGTGGCCACGTTCTTGTTATAGGTGGCTTCGGCTTCTTTGATTTGCTGAACCAGAGTACTGTCAATACGTTTTTTGGTAGCGCTATTACCCGAGATTTGCTTGCGCAATACCTCAATAATTTGACTGCGCTTAGACTTTTCTTTAGCAATCTCTTGGCGGGCAGTGTCCATCGCTAGACGCTTGGTGTCTAACAAACTCGCCGTAGTGCCACCTTCGGTGAACAATCTTTGATAGCGTTGAAATTCGGTTTCAGCATTCTTTGCCAGCAGAGTTAGCCGCTGTACTTCTGATTCAGAAGTGGCCACTTCTCCCACTAGTTGCTTTTGCAATTCGCCAACTCGATCACTTTGAACCGCTCCATCCAATACCAACTGCTGCTTAAGGCGATCTAGAATGGTTTTACTGGTAGCTATTTCTCCTCGCCGTTCTTGTTGAATCCGTAATACCTCTGACCGCTGCGCCGCAATTTCACCACCCTTAGCACCAGCTTTGACTTTGTCTAAATTGGTTTGAGCGAACCGAATATCTTCTTTGGCTTTGGCCAACTGAGCTTGCTTCATCGAAACCGTATCTAGTACGGCGACCACTTGGTTCGGCACTACTTTTTCTCCTTCTCGCACTAGCACTTCTCGGACCAAAGCAGTCTGAGAAGAAGAAGCCGTCAGTTTAGTTACTTCCCCAGATGGCTCTAGTCGGCCTATTGCGGTAACAGAGGTGATTTTTGGCGGCGGAGCTACTACCACTGGAGGCTTAGGTTTAGTACTTTCACTAATTCGGTTGGCTATATAAGGAGTAGCTGGTACAGCTAACAAGCCTAGTGCTGCCAACAACCAGATCCATTTATTTTGATACCAAGGTTCACCTTGCTGTGCATCATCTACAAAAGGGATAGATGCTAACTCTGGTGCAGATTTCTCTCCCACAGGCACCAAATCATGACCAAGAGTCAACAACTCACCAGTCACAAACCGGCTGGGATCACCTTGTATGCTGATATCACCAGTGGGCAAAGGCTTGCCTACTGAGGTGGTGTTATTCAAGCTCAGTTCTGAGTTAGGAGTATCAATCCGTCGGGTATCAACCCCATTGCTGGCTTGGTTAGCAGAATTTTCTGATGATTGAGCCGCTGTGATCCGATTATTGGTATCAGTCAGGGCAGAATTAGTAGGATTTTCAGACATGCTCTTGAGGGGGAGGAGGGCTTAACGCCTCAGAAAGTGCGATTGCTAGGAGAAATAAAATCGAGGGACAAGAGCGACTTTGCAGCGACCCAAAAATCCCTCAAATTAGCTGAACCCAATAATTAACTTACTTGTTAGTTATCTTAACGAAAGTGTTAACATCGTGTCAAGCCTGTGGCATTTAAGGGAGTCAAATCCTGTCAGTACTTTTTGGTATGTAATATACTTAATAGTTAGTTAAGAGTTTTTTTTAGTATTCCCAAAACAATTTCCGATGCCCAAACTCAATCCGCTGAAAAGAACAGCAGCTACTCGTGACCCCGAAGCTACCAAATGTCAGATTTTGGATGCAGCGACGACCGAGTTTGCAGTTGGCGGATTGGCAGCAGCACGCACCGAGTCGATCGCGGCTAAAACCGGGGTGACGAAGGCCATGATTTACTATTACTTTAACAGTAAAGAAGAGCTGTATCGAGCCGTGATGCAGCGCTGCTTTAACGAAGATTTGCAGCTTGTAAAGCAGCTCAATTTAGATCAGCTCACTCCGCCACAAGCTTTGGTAACAGTGATTAGCAACATGTACCAAAAAATGTGTAAACGCCCTCAGATGGCCAGTATCTTGGCATTAGAATCCATCCAAAACAGCGGCAAGTACTATCCTCAACAGACCGCTGAAATCTTGTTTGGCCAGTTGATTGGTCTACTAGACAGAGGGGTAGATAGTGGTGATTTTCGACCGTTGGAGTCTCGGCACACCGCTATTAATATCGTGGGAAGTTGCGCTTTTTACTTCATTGCCCGCGAAAATATCAAACATCTATGGCCGGGACAAGATCTCTTGAGTCCAGAAATGATCGATCGACAGTCCAAAGAAGCTACTAATATGATTTTGGCTGGAGTGTTAGCTCCTGGTAAATCGTTTTAGGTGAGGTATCTATGTCAGGGCATAGTAAGTGGGCGACCATCAAGCGGCAAAAGGCACGAGTAGATGCCGCCAGAGGCAAAAACTTTGCTCAATTGTCGGGGGCAATTATTGTGGCAGCCCGCAGTGGCTTGCCGGATCCGGCAGGTAATTTCCAACTGCGCACGGCGATCGAAAAGGCTAAAGCCGCTGGGGTACCCAATGACAACATTGATCGGGCGATCGCCAAAGGTGCTGGTACTTTGGGCGGTGAAGCCGATAAGTTAGAAGAAATTCGCTATGAAGGCTACGGCCCAGGTGGGGTAGCGCTGATTATGGAAGCGTTGACCGACAATCGCAATCGCACTGCTGCCGACCTCCGGGCAATATTTAACAAACGGGGTGGAAATTTAGGTGAAACAGGCTGTGTAAGCTGGATGTTTGCCCATAAAGGGGTTTGCATTATCAATGGAGCCGTGGATGAAGATGCTTTATTAGAAGCTTCTTTGGAGGCTGGCGCTGATTCTTATGAGTTGTTTGCCGATGAAGAAGGTGCAGGGGCAGAGGTTTTTACGGAGACAGCAACTTTAGAAAAACTTTGTACCCAGTTAAAAGATCAAAAATTTAATGTCACCGATTCAGAATGGCGCTGGATTCCGGGCAACACCGTAGAAGTGGTGGAATTGGATCAGGGTAAGCAGTTATTGCGAGTAATCGAAAGCTTAGAAGCTCTTGATGATATTCAGAACGTGACCGCTAACTTCGAGATCTCGGCAGAACTTTTGGAAAAGATAACAGCTTAAATACACTTACTTAAGTATCCAACGGTAAATACCTAGGCAATCTACCAGTGTAAACACAGAGCCAGAATATACAATCATTGTTGTGTCTTGTTTTCGGATGCTAGCAGCAAGCATTTGACTAGAACTTAAAGCCAAAAAAATAAAACCATAGCCGCTAACTTCAGTTTTAGAAGCAAGCATGACTCCACCAGCGATCGCGCAAGCACTACTGCTCCATTGCAAAAAATTAGTAATTGAGTCTGGTCTAACAGCCTTTATGTCGCTCTGTTCTACACTCGAATTGTCATATCTATCTGCCGAGTTGGCAGCAACGGACTCATTGTCTTTTAACTGTGTATGTGGCATAAACTTACCCTGAGTAAAATTGCGGATTTGATCCACATCTACTGTCGTTAACATGCTGATTTAGTGATCGCTATTATTCAGTAGAATCCTTTCAGTATTACTCACTTCCAGTTGGTCTCCTAACCGTATATTTTCTGATAATTCAGGTAAATCTATTTGATCTGATACTTTGATCCGTAGATCTACGGTTGGTAGTCAACAATATTGCAAGATACCCTAAAAAAAAGACAGGATAACAAACATAGGCAAAAGCACAACAAGCCAATTTTAAATATGATGATACCTGAAATTCAATTGGAATACAAAACAAAGCACTAGTCGAATATGTTGTGGAATAAGTATCCGAAGAATCTAGAGGACTCAACGCTAGCCGCAGCATATCAAAGTTTGCAAGGCGATGCTCCATCTGAGATCCCTAAAATAGTCTGGTTGTTAGAAAACCCAGCAAGTCCAGTTGCCTTACCTGGCAATATCGATCTATTTGGTCATGACTGTATACATTTGCTCCTAAAGAAAGGATTTACGTCTGCCAGTGAAGCTTATGTAGTAGGTTTTACTATGGGCAACGATTTGCGAACAACAAACTTGCATTTTGCATTTTTTAAATTTGCTTCATTGTTTCTTTACCCACCTAAGTACAGGTTAACTATCGCCGAAATATCTATATTAGAGAAAGGATTTAAGAAAGGTCGAAGTACCCCGGTCAAAAATCTTAATCAAATAGATTTAGAGCAATGGAGTGATAAGACATTAAGTGAACTTAGGAAAGAGATTGAATTAGAAATAAGTGGCGATTTGAGCGGTGTATTCAGTGGTGAATTAAAATAAGAATTATTAAAAAATCCTTGATTCATTGTACCAACACGCTAGTCGAAACTATGCACTTTTAGTGCAAGGCTTTAGCTGCTACACACCGGCCATCACAAATGGAGGTAAAGTGTAAGGGTGAAAAGGAGAAGAAGATGAGT
>JANOXZ010000669.1:0-12004 GCA_031418695.1 Synechococcales cyanobacterium VAR_35_metabat_10 | reverse complement strand
GGCAACCGCAACAGATTTCAAAGACTATTACACCACCTTAGGATTAAGCAAAACTGCCACTCCTGAAGAAATTAAGCGGGCATATCGCAAGATTGCTCGGAAGTGCCACCCAGACTTGAATCCTGGTGACAAAGAGGCCGAAGCAAAATTCAAAGACCTCAATGAAGCTAATGAAGTGCTCTCTGACGCAGAGAAACGACAAAAGTACGATCAATTTGGTCAGCATTGGAATCAACCGGGCTATAGTGAGCCACCACCCGGCAGGAGTAATGGCTCCACTGTAGATTTTGATCAGTATGGCGACTTCAGTTCTTTTATTAACGATTTACTAGGTCGATCTTCATCTGGAGGAGCCTCAACAGGGCGCAGAACGTCACCTAACGACTTTGGTGATGGATTTCGTTCTCAAGCTCCTGCACCAGATACAGAAGCCGCGATCGGCCTCACTTTCTCGGAAGCATTTCATGGAGTTGAACAGCGATTATTACTAGACGATGAAAAAATCAACGTCCGCATTCCTCCAGGAGCAAAACCGGGCAGTCGGATAAAGTTAAAGGGCAAAGGTAGTCCTAGTCCGTTTTCTCAACAGCGTGGTGATTTATATCTCACGATCGAAATATTGCCTCATGCCTTCTTTAAATTTGAAGGTGACAATCTAATTTGTGACGTGCCGATTCGCCCAGATGAAGCAGTATTAGGAGCTGAAATTATGGTGCCAACCCCCGAAGGCAACATAAAAATCAAAGTCCCTAAAGGCACCAAATCGGGACAGTCTCTCCGATTGCGTGGCAAAGGTTGGACATTACCCAAAGGTGGACGGGGAGATTTGTATGCCAAGCTCCAGATCGTTGTACCGCAAAACTTGAGTTCGATCGAGCAAGAGTGCTATGAGAAAATTCAGGCAAATACCAGCTTTAATCCCCGTGCCAATTTAGAGGATATTAAGTTATGAGTTCTTCCACAATAGTAGTTGTATCCACTGATGACCAGCTTTATACCTTTGAATATGCTGCATCAATTACTGAGACTTCGATCGCTGTGGTGCAGGTCTACGTTCACTTGGGCATTATCGAACCGATCGGGGACTTACTGAATTCTCGTGAAATTGCTCGGATAGCTCAAATTAAGCGGTTACGTCAAGATTTGGGCTTAAATATTACCGGAGCTGCCATGGTGCTCGATATGGCTCAAGAAATTGCTCAGTTACGGGCACAGCTTAAAGCCCATCAGGTGAGAGTGTGAAGCTACTAATGAAGGAAGAAAGAAATCTTCAGCGCAGAGTTTTAGTCGGCGCAATTCTCAGTACCCTGCTTGTCATTGGCAGTCTCAGTCACTTTAATCTCCAACTTCCATCTTGGTTAGCTGGATTAGAAAATCCTTGGGTTCAACTAGTTCTGGCTGTGCCCGTGCAGTTTTGGGTGGGCAGAGAATTTCAACAATCAGCGTGGAAAGCATTTCGTCACCGTACCGCCGATATGAATACTCTAATTGCGCTCGGCACAAGTATCGCCTTTTTGTATTCACTCTGGGTCACGATCGATCCTAGTTCTTTTACCACACAGGGTTTATCCGCAGAAGTTTATTATGAAGCGACTGCAATGATTATCACATTAACATTGCTGGGCAGATGGTTAGAGAATCGTGCCAAGGGTGCAACGTCAACCGCAATTACTGCATTGATGGGGCTACAGGCGAAAACAGCACGGGTAGTACGTGACAATGCCGAAATTGACATTCCGATCGCCCAAGTGGCACTTGCCGATATTGTAGTGGTGCGCCCTGGTGAGAAAATTCCTGTCGATGGTGAAGTTGTATCAGGGTATTCCACTGTGGATGAATCAATGCTCACAGGCGAAAGTTTTCCGGTCACCAAACAAGTTGGCGATGAGGTGGTCGGTGCAACTCTCAACAAAATGGGTAGCTTTCATTTTCGAGCGACTAAAATCGGTAAAGATACGGCACTAGCGCAGATCGTCAAATTAGTTCAACAAGCACAAAACTCTAAAGCTCCGATCCAAAAATTAGCAGATAATATCACTGGCTGGTTCGTTCCAGTAATTCTAGCAATCGCTGTGATAACTTTTGTAGTTTGGTTTCTAGCGATCGGCAATTTTACTCTGTCGATCGTCACAATGGTTAGCGTGTTAATCATCGCTTGTCCCTGCGCCTTGGGTTTAGCAACGCCCACATCTGTCACTGTCGGCATTGGGAAAGGGGCAGAAAATGGCATTTTGATTAAAGGCGCAGAAAGTCTAGAACTAGCTCGTCAAATTCACATGATAGTTATGGATAAAACCGGTACGATTACCCAGGGTAAGCCGGTTGTCACCGATACTTCCTCTGTACTAGATCTGGTTCCTACTAGTCCTCATATTTTAGCTCCGCTGGCTCTATGGAGATTGATCGGTGCCTTAGAAAGCAACTCTGAACATCCGCTAGCTGAAGCATTACTTCAATATGCTCGTGAACAAAACAAGGACTTGCCATTGCCAACCATCGAACAATTTGAAGCGATCGCTGGCAGCGGCGTCAAAGGCACTGTAGAGGGTCAACAGGTATGGATTGGTACTCAACGCTGGTTTGATGAAGTAGGCATAAATTCATCAGTATTCCAAGCACAGAAAGAAGGCTGGGAAGATGCAGGCAAGACCGTTGTTTTTGTTGCTGTTGAGGGTCATTTACAAGCAGCAATCGTCGTTGCCGATACCGTCAAGCCGACTTCTGCCAAAGCGATTCAGACCTTACAAAAGATGGGCATCGAAGTAGTGATGCTCACTGGTGATAATCAGCGCACCGCCAAAGCGATCGCCGATCGAGTCGGAATTAAGCGAGTTATCGCCGAAGTCCGCCCCAACCAAAAATCCCAAACTATTCAGACATTACAGGTCAACGAAAAGAAAGTTGTGGCAATGGTTGGTGATGGCATCAATGATGCCCCGGCTTTAGCTCAGGCTGATGTAGGGATGGCAATTGGCACAGGAACCGATGTGGCGATCGCTGCTTCAGATATCACCTTAATTTCAGGAGATTTACAAGGTGTTGTTACTGCTATTCAGCTCAGCCGCGCCACGATGAAAAATATTCAGCAGAATCTTTTTTGGGCGCTGGCCTACAACGTGTTGGGCATTCCGATCGCTGCGGGGATTCTCTTCCCTGCTACCGGCTGGCTATTGAACCCGGCAATTGCTGGAGGTGCAATGGCCTTTAGCTCAATTTCGGTTGTCCTGAATGCTTTAAGATTAAAGGGGGTAAAGGTATGAATATTATTGCAGCTTCGATCAGTATAGTTATTTCAATTTTAGCGATGGGTGATATGCAATCCCCATCCAAGAATTCTTCGTTTCGTCCTATTGAACAGCCTTGGCCGGTCAGGGCAGGGGTTGTATTTGGCGGATTGATGCTGGTTGGTACTGAACTATGGTGGTTTCTAGGCCGTAAACAGCAACAGCAGCAAGCAATCCAGCTTAATGGAGTACAAGAAGTATTGATCAAGGTTGATGGTGGATATCGTCCTGATCATATTAGTGTCGTTATTGGTCAGCCAGTGCGATTATCATTTGATCGACAAGATAGCAATTCTTGTTTGAACGAACTGTTGATCCCTGACTTTGGGATAAATACCCATTTACCGATCGGTAAGACCACAATTGTCAATTTTTCCCCTACAAAAACTGGTGAGTACGCTTTTACCTGTGGGATGCGAATGTTTCGGGGCACAATCCTTGTTTCAGAAGCTAATCCTGCGTAGTAAATGTATAAGACTCTATCTATTGATAGAGATAAAATTTGGAAACCCATGGGAATATCAGTCAATAGCGCAAGCTGTTAGGTCTGGGCAATAAGAAATTGGTGTGTGAACTTCAAATATTGAAGTGAGTTAAAAATAAGCCGTAGGTTAGCGACTATCTATGGCAGATGAGCTATGGCAGATTGGAATTGTAAATTTTATTCATTTTAAGCGATTACTACTCCGCAATTATTTTTAATCTTGAAAATCTCATGAAACTCTCTAACCAAGTTTCCGATCCAGACCTACTTAGACAAGTCACAACTTTCGTGGCCATTATTGGTAGCATTCTGGTCAACACATTTTCCAATTTTTATCCGCTTAATGGTGTCAATATTGGGGATCTCTCTAATACGCTCTTTTCTGAGGTCAAGGTTACACCAGCCAATTATGCCTTTGCTATTTGGGGACTGATTTATATAGGTCTGATTGCCTTTGCCATTTACCAACTGCAACCTACCCAACGCCGTAATCCCCGCTTGCAGCGCAGCGGCTATTTGTTGGCATTTGCCTGTGTATCTCAATGCGTTTGGATTTATCTTTTTCTCGATCGGTTTTTCCTGGCATCAATCATTCCTATGTTCGGAATTTTGCTGTCCCTCATTGGCACCTATCAACGCCTAGGCATTGGTCAACAAAGCGTTTCTCGCCAAGAGCGCTGGTTTATCCATATTCCTATTAGTATTTACCTGGGCTGGATTACTGTTGCCTCTGTTGTTAACGTAGCGATCGCTCTTTACAGCATAAATTGGAATGGTTGGGGGATGCCCTCCACTCTATGGACTGTCATGATGATGATCGTTAGTGCATTGATTGCTGCTCTAATGACTATCCAAGGCCATGACACTGCCTACAGATTAGTAATTGTTTGGGCTTTGGTGGCGATTGCCGTTCGCCAAATCGATACACCATTTATTACTATGACTGGTGCCGTGTTGGCGATCATTTTGATCCTGGTGAATTTGGTAGTTAAGCTCACATCTTTCACCAAAACTTGGTGATCTGTGGATATCACGATCATCATCGAACGCGCGATTGCAGACGATAAACTGCCGATGCCTTCTCTGTGACTGCGATCGGCATTAAAAAAAGGATAAACTTTATGAAATTGCCACAATTTATTCTCGCTTTTATTGTCACCATTTGCCTACTGTTTGCAGGGAATGCTTTGGCACAGACTGACATCAATATTAACAATGCTAACCTCCTGCGCTTTGGCGGCAGTGTGACTGTGCCAGAAAACCAAGTTGTCGAAAATGCTCATGCCTTTGGGGGCAGTGTTACGGTATCACCAAATGCCAGAGTCACAGATACAGCGATCGCCTTTGGGGGCGATATTATTCTCAAACCAGGAGCACGGGTGGATGGTGATGCTTATTCTTTTGGGGGCAAAATCATCCAAGAACCAGGGGCAATTATTACCGGTGAGAAAGCCACGTTCAGCGATCGGCATGGCATGATGTATGGCTCTTATGCCAGACCAAGTTTTTTCCTCAACTATTTTTTCAGTGCTGTTTTTAGAGTTTGCGCTGCTATTGTAGCAGGTATACTTGGATTAATAATTTTACAAAATAGTCCACGTTTTCTGCCACACTTGGCAATGCAATTGCAACAGGTTCCTGGTGCAGTAGCTCTATGGGGAATCGGTGCAATTATTGCTGTAGTATTTGCCACTGTGTTTTTGGCTATTACGCTGATTGGTATTCCTTTGATCCCGCTGTTGAGCTTGATTGTGGTGATTGCTTCTCTGGTCGGGTCACTAGGTGTAGCACTTTCAGTTGGTCAAAGGATCGTTCGTAATGAAAAAGGATCGTTACAGCAGCAATTTTTGGCGGGTTTGGCGATTTTGACTGTTCTAACACTAATTCCATTTTTGGGTGGACTAGTAGTTTTCCTGATCAACCTTTTCGGATTAGGTGTCATTCTACTATGGCAATTTGGCAGAAACAAATCTCGGATGGCTACTTAGCAAAATACATATAACTATAACTAAGGCAAGTAATATGTGGATAAAGTGGATTGCGGTTGTCGCTGTTCTAATCATAGTTTCCTTAGGAATAGCGGCCATCTATGGTCGTCACTGATGGCAGTCAGATACTAATAAGTTATGAGCCAGATTAATCAGTGGACAATTCAGCCCAAAATCTATGATCACAAAGAGAGCGAAGGCTTGCCATTGCCCGTACAGCGTTTTTTTAGAATAGTTCTGAAGAATGGACAACCGATCGTGGCTAAGGTCAAGCTCTCCCAGCATGGACAGTTCAACATGAGTGAAACTGAAGCGAAGTGGAGCACATTTACAGATGTTAACTATGAGTTTGCACCAGCATAAAATTTGGTATCTACCTTTGCGAACAGATTTATATCAATCATTCTATCAAAAGGTAGAGATAAGTATTCATTATTCTATGCGAACATTAATTATCGGCAACCGCTACTGTCTATCAATTATAGGTTCGTGTGTAAAAACATGTTTTATTTGGTCAGCCTCAATATAAAATTACGGTCTAGAACATTTTTGAGTTTATTTACGTCTCTGGTTACTGGGGTGATTCTTGTAACGGTTAGTTCTGCTCAGGCATCAGAGCGAGTCGAATTTGGAATCAACCCGATCAAACTGGGGGTTGCCGTCAAGGAGTTGGAAACTTATGGAAAAGAAAAACGTGCTGGCAAAGAATTAGATTCTTTTCTGAAGCTGATGAAAGAAGAAGATCGTGTCTATATCCATCAACTTTTGACTGTGCGCTCAGAGTTTACCGCATTACAAATATCTCAACTGCTAAACTCTGCAATGGGCAAAAAGATTTTGACATATTTGGGCGATTTGGTTCCAGTTATTAGCCGAGATGCCGCTGGCGAAATTCATAAATCTAATGGAGCTAAGGCTATTCGCACCGGGTTAATCTTGGCGGCAGGCGATCCTGACGGTTTATCTTTAGTTAACTTTCTACGAAAATATCCCAATTCAACTATTCACTTAGATGTAGAAAAAGGCTTTGAGATCACCAACAAGATCGAAAAGCTGAGCAAAGAAACTAGGAGTATGGTCTCTGGGGTAAAAGAATTATCAACAGCGTTAGCCCAAACTGAGCCAAAAGTTGATCTCAAAAAGCTGGTCGATTTGACTGTTGCAGGGCAGTATCGAGTCAAATTGCAAACCGAGGTACTGAAAGATTCTAAGCGAAATCGTCAATTTACGGCGGATTTCTATTTACCCCAAGGAGTACCACAAGCATCTTCGGTAGTCGTGCTATCTCATGGGCTGTCCTCTGATCGACAGCATTTTGCGGTAATTGCCAGACACTTGGCTTCTTATGGTTTTGTCGCGGTGACGATCGAGCATCCCGGCAGCAACCTAGCAAAACTCCAAAATTTACTGAAAGGACGAACCAAAGAGGTCTTTGATATTAACGAATTTGTCAATCGACCAAAAGATGTTAGCTATGTTTTGGATGACCTGACACAGCGTTTTCCAGGATTAGTGAATGTTCAGCAGGCGGGCGTGATCGGTCATTCTTTTGGAGGCTATACTGCTATGGCTCTGGCTGGAGCGACTATTGATTTCGATTATTTAACGAATGCGTGTAGTCAAGGGATTGATTCTGCCAATGTTTCGCTGCTGCTGCAATGCGAGGCTTTGAAGCTGCCCCGCCAGCCTTACAACTTTCGGGACGATCGGATCAAGTTTGCTTTGGCGATCAATCCAATTGATAGCAGTGTCTTTGGACCAGAGGGAATCGCTAAGATCAAAATTCCGGTGGCAGTAGTGGCTGCTAGTGATGATACCATCGCTTCGGCAGTGCCAGAACAGGTGAAACCTTTTTCGTGGATGACTGCTTCCCAGCGATATCTTTTTGTGGTGGAAGGAGTTGGTCATACTACGGATGTGCGCTCTTTTGCCAAGATTTTTGTACCTGATTTTGATTTCTTCACCCCGGCAAAAGGCATAGATCCACTGAAGAAATACTCTCATACCTTCATTTTAGCTCTATTGCAAACTCATTTAAATAATCAGACGACCTATCTTCCATATTTGCAGACTGGATATGTGAATGCAATTAGTACAGCTCCAAATAAATTAACTTTGCTCCGATCGCTCACTTCGCAACAGTTTAATAATATTCTGCGTTAAGAGTGTTGCCTGAGTAAGGTAAAATATTTTTTATTTTACCAGCCACTTAGTTAGATGATAGCTATCAAAAGTTATCATTTTTGTAGCTTGCTGAAGTACATTAGAAAACATCTTATAGGTGATTTTTAATGTACTTCAAGCTAAATGGCCAAAAAATCTTGGCCATTTAACTTGAGGCTATGGATTAATAACACCAAAGTAGAGGCCAATGAGTAACAAGGTTAAAGGAAGCAAAATCAAGATACCGCTAAGAGTCGTGTTAATAGATGGTGTAATGTTTTCAGGAGGGTTCAGTTCAGAGGTTTGGCTAAGAGTTTTTTTCATGGCTCGGTATGGTTGTTATTGTGTATGATTTTCATAGTCAGTCTATGTGACGTAATTGACATCACCCGATCGAAAGATAATTACTTATAGAGACAACGCATTATTTTCGGTAGTTTGGATCGATCCAGCAGCGTGGCAGTTCTTCTCCAGAGGCGAATGTCAAATCCTGTTTTGGGAAAGGTTGTAGATCTTGTTCTTCCTCCCCTTCTTGAATTCTCCCCTCAATCTCATTTCTGAGCGGGTTGAATAAAGTCTCTAGATCGGTGATTTTAATTAGAGTGTCGGAGCTTTTGTTTTGAAGAAACATTTTAACCTCGTTATTTTTCTGCCCTCTTCCTAAAATGGAAAGGGACAGAGTTAATTTATCGACAAAAGAAAAATTTGTGAGTGCCGTCTGAGGTAAAGTCTATATGAAGTCTTTTACTATCTATGGCAAAATACCTCTTAATATCCATTTTTAGCTGATGATTTTATATCATCCTTAAATGACTTCGCATTTTTCTTTACGTTTTCGAACCCTTTGCGAGTACCTTTTGAGATACCATCTACGGTTTCTTGAGTAGACTGGCTTACACTATCAGCAGTGTCTTCGAGTCTTTCTTTTACGCCTTTGTGGTCAAATTCTTTTTTGATTTCCTCTAATGGATTTATGTCTTTTCCTTGCGAACTATTAGCTTTCTGAATCAGTCTCTCAGCTTTGGCATCTACTTTAGATGTGTCGACTCGCGGATCGATATCGCTATATCCATTCATTCCGCCGACTTCCGGAGTAATTGGTTTGTAAAGCTCAGTGATCGTGCCTGCTGGTGGATTATCTAAATTTGTTTTAGAAGTTACTTCAGAACCATTGCAGGCAGTAGTTGTAACTAAAATTACAACCATTAGAAGACTCAAAATAGCTTGATAAAGTGATTCTAGTTTGAAAGATTTCAGTATGCTTTTTAACATATCGGTTAAGTTAATCATGATGATGAAGTTTGCAATTACTACGGGCTAATCGTATCAAGTATGACTAAGTAACCATCAGCACCTAAAGATAGATTATTTACTCTATCTTTAGGTAGATTATTGACAGAATTTTTCAAAAGATTGATGAAGGCGGATTTGCAAATCAAATCAATATCTTTGGCAAACTGTGCCCTTAGGCCAAGGAGGTTATCTATTAGTAAAAGTTTTTGCTTTATCAAGATTTCCAACGCTTAAACTTGTGGTGATGAATTTGAGTGGTTGCCAAGACCATCAAGCTCAATGAAGCCACCAGTTTCGATCGATTGATAAAGAGCGCGAATAATTTGGACATCAATCAAACCTTCAGTGCCTGATGGCTCTGGCTCCTCATTCTGCACAATGCAGTCTGAAAAGTACAAAAGCTCAGCTACGACTTGATTATGCGGTTTAAAGCTACGCTCCTGTGGTGAGCCATCGATTGTCAAAATATGTTTGATTGGCCCTTGGGTAGAATAGGCCAACTCTACTCGTAAGTCTCCTTTGGTACCTACGATTTGATAGGTTTGAATTCTTATTGCCCCGAAACTACAGGTAAAAGTTGCCAACCGGTCGTCGGGAAAGCGCATAATTACGCTAGTCATTTCTGCTACCTCCCGAAAACGCTGCTCTCCGTTACTGGCAGTAGTGGCAAAAACAGCAGTTGGCTCAGATTGAAAAATATAACGAGCTGCATTGATACAATAAATCCCGATATCATCGAGTGTACCTCCACCTATTTCCTTGTCTAGTCGGATGTCACCGTCATACGTCTGCTGTGTAAATAGCGAAGTAAAAATGCGTGGTTCGCCGAGTTGACCCGATTGGGCTATTTCTACTGCATGTAAGTTGGCTGGTTCTAGATGTAGACGGTAAGCAATCATCAGCTTAATATTGTTGTCTTTAGCTGCTTCGATCATTGTCTGGCAATCTGCAACAGTCACAGCCATCGGCTTTTCACACAGCACATGAATTCCTGCTTTGGCTGCTCTGACAGTGTAGTCACGGTGGAGATGATTGGGCACTGCAAGATAAACAGCATCAATAGTGCCGCCCCTTAACAAGTCATCATACTCTTCGTAGCTATAAGTGTGTTGAACATCGTATTTTTGGGCGAGTTCGTCGCTTTTACTTGCATCGCCGGAAACCAATGCGATTAATTCAGAATTTCTAGCCTCAACGAAGGCAGGTAAAACATCTGATTGAGCAAATGCACCGAGTCCTACTACAGCATAGCGAGTTTTGATAGGTTTATTAACAGATGAAGTATTCTCAACTTGAGTGTTTATCACGTTACCTTCTCCCTGTCTGCTTGAAACTGTCAGTAATTGTAGGCACGATTTATTTCCCTTACTTATAGATGTTGTTAGCAACAGTAGCTGTCACTAACACAAAGATAAAATATTGACCAGAATAGCTTATCCCTCAAATGATAGATTTAACAAATCTCATAATGTTTGAGAACTCACCCTTTTGAGAGAGGTTAAGATATGTAACAAATTGATACAGTGGCGTCAGATGGTTTATTTCAGACGATTCCAGCCGTTTAAAAGGGGTGGGCAATCTTACTTTCACTTACCAATCTATCAATGGATAGTAAGCCGTACCCATTACTGTTTAACGTGAAACCATTGGCTGATGCAGTTATGAATCATCTAAAAACTTACTTGTGACTTTGGATTAGTAGTTATGACAACAACAAAAGTAAAAGTCGAAAGTTTGAAAGTCAACAATATTAGTACGATCAAGTATTATAAACTTGATGCGGTTATGCCTCTAGACGAAGCTTACTTAAGCCATACTGAAGGAAGAATGCTACAGTTGAATAAACACCATCTGATCAGTCAAGCATACGTTTTGCCAATTCCATATCTTTGTCAGATTTACCACCTGCTAAATTTAAAACATTTAGAATCAGTTCACAGCTTCAGTCTCAACGGTTTAAAAATTGGGAGCATTGGCAAACTTAAAAAAACATCTACTGGAGGCAGTCTGAAATTTGAGACAAGCCTAAATCCATCTCTTAACATGTTGAAAATCTGGAGACAGCCTCATATAGAAGTAGAGTTAACTCTGCATACTCCTTATACGATCGAACTAAATATCCCGGTCTATAATGGTCGGAATATTACTATTATTTTTAACATTTTGCCACTGGGTGATAATTCGCACAAATTATTTATTGACATTTATAGTGCAATAATTTTTCCTAAACCAATTTTACAAATATTACTACACTGTGCTTCTTACTTGACTTTATTTGAAGATGTGCCTTATTTGCAAGAGCTGGCTAATGGAAACCTGCATCATAAGGTTAGTAAGCTCACAGTCTCTAATCACGAAACAATGCAGCTTATTAAAAGGTTTGTCGATTTATATGGGTGTAACTCGGATTTACACTAAATAATCCGAACTATCTACCCGGAGACATTGATAAATACTATTGTTCAATTTCTATTTAAGCATCTTCCTATGTTGATTTTAATACTGTTTCAGCTCATCCCATCTATTTCAAAACTGGCTTTCATGATTTGTGTCTATTTGTACTTTTCAAATTATATACTATTAGTACTAAAGGAAACTCGAAAAAATTGGGCTCAACTCCGAAGATTACATCAAATTCCATGTAGTAATTGTCTCTTTTTCACGGGTGAATACAATCTCAAGTGCCCTGTTCATCCTTGTAAAGCATTGAGTGAGCAGGCAATTGACTGTGTGGATTATCAAATGTTTAAAAAAAATTCGGCTGATAATATTGAAATGTAGTTGCTTAAATC
>JANOXZ010000668.1:0-4191 GCA_031418695.1 Synechococcales cyanobacterium VAR_35_metabat_10 | reverse complement strand
GCTGATTCAGCAAAATCGCGCTCAAGCCAACGAGTAGGAGGAATCTTAACCAGTGCATTTAGAGCCTTCCAAGAAGATCCCCAAATTCTGAACAGAGTCCGCGCCGCTAAAGCTGGAGGGATGGGTTCAAAGGAATGGCAGAACTACCCAGTCCTGGCTGATTTCGCTGAATTCTGTACACCAGAGAGAATTAAATTAGCCGACATCACCCAAGAAGATTTGGAAGTCTTCTCTGACATTCAGATTCAGTTCAAAAGATGGATCGATGGACCATACGGAAAAATGGTCAATAGTCCATCAACCGTCTCCTTAGATTCGCCCTTGTTGACGATCGCTATGCGGGAGATGTCCAACAACGATGACGCGGCGGTGTTTGCCTGTATCACTTACGCCGCTGCTATGCGTCGGGCATTACTGGCACCGGAAGAAGTTGGCTCAATCTTATTTGTGGATGAAGCGAGTTTGGCACTGAAGCTAGATGCGATCGCTGATGCTGTAGCGGAAATTGCTGCCAATGGGCTGAAAGCAGGGATTAGATTAATCATTGCAGCCCAAGAACCAATGAGTGTATTGGAATCGAGTGGTGGCAGAAAGATCATGAGTGCCATTACATATATCTTTATCGGCAGAATTAGGGGTGCTGATTTTGACAATTATCAGAAATATTTGCAATTACCCCGAGCTATATCATCAAAGAATTTGGGTCCAAACTTTAAACCGGACGAAGCTACCTGCTCTAGTTTATGGCTATTGAACATTGATGATATGTTCAGGTTAGGGCGGCTGTACTTCCCGCCCAGCCTCGTGAAACTGACCGCCAGCAATCCTCATGAGCGTAAAGATAGACAAAACAAGGCGCGAGATAAACTCACGGAATAGCGGTTCTGGTTAGTTCCACCATACTTGAACCGTAATCACGATATCTCGTAGCAAAAACTACCCACATAAAGATAAGTTACAAAAAAATGAACAAATCAACCACTATTTCCACAATAGTTGCTATGCTATTACTCATAGCTATTCCGATTGAATCAAAAGCACTTACTATTAATGACATTAGTACTGTTGCCAAAAAAACTGACATTCTGCCCCCAGAACTCAAGCAAGTAGCTACCGTTGTCACCAGCTTATTCAACAGCCCCCAGAACTCAACCATAAGCCCAGCCCTGCTTAGCAACGTAATGACTTCATTCGGTGTTAGTGGTGGCATGAATGGCTTAACCCTGGGTGGTTCATCAAATGGAAATCAACCACTAAGTGTCTCAAACTTAATGGACTTTGCGGGTTTGTCTCAGCTCGATAAAGTAGGATTGCCCAAAAATAGTGATGGACTTACTGCTGGTAATACCGATTCCTTAATTAGTGCCCTAACTGCCAACTACTCAGCCGCCTCGGCTAGTGCATCTAAAACTCAAGTAGATGATTCTGCCAAGGTTATGGCACAAACAGCCAGTTCAGTTTCAGCAGTGATTAACACTGACGAAATCGACCCACAGAGCAGCTTAGAGATGCTGCGAAAAATGGGGCAAGAGCTACAGGCTAATGGCCAAATGCTCCAGTCATCAGCAGCGGTGCAGGTTGCCCAAGCCAAGATCGATGCCAATCGATACAACTTGGAAGCAGCTAACGTTCAGCAACAAAGCTACAAGGATTTCCAGGAGAAGCGCTATATCGATAACGCATCTTTTGCGAATGCCAGACTCCAGGAAAGAATGCTCGATCGTTTTTTTGGATCTGCTAATTCCGCAACTACTTCCCCAAGTACTGCCACGCCTACGATAGCTAGTTCCTCAATTTTTGGACCATAAATAGTCACTATCCCCATCTCTTTAGAGTGGGGGTTGCCCAAACTACCGAGATTTCCTGATGCTAAATATTTTACCGACATTGATCGCTTTCGGGGGATACAAGATGCCACCCGGATCTGAATCTATTCAACAGATGGTTATTCATGGCGATGCACTCTTCAGAGCAATCTTGGCACCATGTAAGATCTTCTCAGCAGTATTCGTCGTTGTGCAAGCGATTACTTTCTTTAGTGACGGTGGACTCTCCAGCATTGAAAAGATGACGGAAAACTTCAGCAAGGTTCTTTGGGCAGTTATCATTGTATCAATGATTTCAGGAACGGCTTCACCAGCTAGAGCCTTTGGCATATACAACTATGCTGTGATGATTGCTATCGATACAGGCATTGGAAATGGGATAGATGAACTTGGAGTCATTGATACCATAGCAAGAGAGGCACCAAATGATGCAGGTATTATGAAAGAGGTACAGAAAAAGTCTGATAACTGTCGTAGAATAGCTCCACAAGTGTACGATGCTGCAAATCCTGCTGGTGTTGTAAACCCCGCATTTATTCAATGCCGGGATGATTTAACAGCCTATATTCAGCAGGAATCGGCAAATATTAAGAATGCAGAGGCTAGAAATGCCCTGCTAGGCGCGATGAATCCAGCAAATATTGGTGCAAATATTGGAAAGTTCTTCGATGACATAGATAAAATAGGCAGTAATCTGATTGATTCAGCTTTGGGTGCAACCTTTAAACTGATTTTTGCAGGTTGGGTAGAAGCAACTGGATATGTTGCTGACCAAGCAGTTTTAATATCTTTGCTAGCAATGCCGATACCGCTGACAATGAGCCTTTTTAACCCCGAGCCTTTGAAAGTATGGTTTTCTTCTCTTTGGGCGGTAGGGATCTTTAAGATTTGCATGACGATTCTCACAAAATCAGCACTATATCTAAATGGAATTTACTCATTTCAAGACCAACAGTTTACACAGAGCATTTTGTTAGCATTTTTCGCCCCGGCTATTGCCTCACTAATGGCTGCTGGCGGGGGGATTGGAGTGATGAAAGCGTTGGGTGATGTAGCTGGCCAAACGGCTGTACTTGTCGGTAAAGTCGCAAGTAAAGCCGCTTCAGGTGGAGCAGTCTAGGAGAAAAAATGACTAGAATTATTAGAGCTATTCCAGATTTCGACGATGTAGTGATTTCCCTTCATGACGATCGGGAATTGGAAACATCGCCATCTCAGCCTACTGAGATAACACCAGCTCTTGCGCCAAAAGCCAAAGAAGAGCAAAAGACAGCGTTACCAGGACTGGACTTGCAGCGACAGTTAATTCAACAAAAGGATGCAACTACTGGGTGGAAATCAGTCGCCTTCATTACCTCCGTTGCCAGCATTGTGCTAAGCCTGCTTTCCTTGCTAGGAATAATGATGGTAGCAGGCAAGCCGATAGCTCCATACGTTGTCAAGAGTAACGGCGTAATGGAGTCATTGGAGGAACAGGTGGGCAACAAGCGAAACCCAGCTCTGATTCAGTTGTGGGTGAAGGATTCCATGACCAACATGTACACCTTCAAAAACACCCTGCCCCAAGAAGGACATCCAGTAGATCCAGGCATGACCGTTAACGAGGTCAAAACTGGTGGTAAAGCAGATGGATCGTTAGGAGTATCGAGAAGGCTCCCAACTATACCCTACCGCTACACATTTGCTTTAGACCCAGGCTTTGCCAAGTTTTTTCGGGTAGGGCTGGCTGAGCTAATCGCCAGTGTGGATGGAGGCCAAGCTAATGCAGAAGCCGCTTATGTGGTTGATAGTGTCTCTGACCCCAAAGAAACAAAACCTGGCTCTGGAGTGTGGAAGCTCGACATTGTGGGCAGTTGGTTAGTCTCTCATGGAGGAGGAAAAATCGATCGAACGATGCCGATGAATAAAACAATCACGGTAAAAGCAGTACCGCCAATTAGAGAGTCAGAAGCGATGGCTCTCTACAAAGACAAAGATTTGCCTGATGCGGGCAAAATGGCCAAAAACCTGATGCAGATAAGCGCGGCAGGTTTGAGAATCACCGATATTGTAGACCTTAAATAAATTTAATCAGGAAAATTTTATGACTACTCCAAAAAAGAATCTGGCTGACTATGGCAACGCGATGGGCTTTGACGTACCAGCCGGGGCTACTCAAAAACATGCAGTTGAAGGGGAGCCAATGCCTGACCATGACGAGGTTCATGAGGCAGAATTTGCTGATGTACCAGAGCATAGTAACGATGTTTTGCCAGTTCACAAGCGCTCTCTACCAAAAGTTCTGCTGGCGATCATGACAGTAACGGTGCTATTTGGATTACCTGCATACTTGTTTCTATCAGCAGCATCTGGCGGCGGTGGAGGT
>JANOXZ010000667.1:0-11849 GCA_031418695.1 Synechococcales cyanobacterium VAR_35_metabat_10 | reverse complement strand
TGGAAAAATACCCGGGTCAAGTAACCAATTTCTTCTAAGGACAGCAAATCCATGGAGTTGAGGCAGTTGAAGACTTTCCAACATTCGTTGTAAAACTGCCGGATGCCTGTGGCTGATTGAGGAAACTTTTGGGTGAGTTCTTGAATAAATTGCTCGTAGTCCCGATGTACCTTCACTTCTAGGTCATTTGGCAGGTGATAATGAATCTGCACCGGGTCGGGGATGGTTTCGATCGACATCCCCACATCAGCCAGAGCTTTGGTCAATAAGTTGGTGGTGCCTTTGTCGCCAAAGCCAAAGATCATCGAAGCACCCACATCGAATCTATAACCTTCTCGATCGAAGTAGCCAGAGCTGCCACCAGGAATAATATAACTCTCTAGCACCAAAACTTTTGCGCCTTTGGCGGCTAGCTGGGTGGCAGTTACTAGGCCCCCAATCCCCGAGCCAATTACGATCGTGTCGTATTGTTGGGAATACTTGTTAGACGAAGGATTTGGAGTGCTGGAGACTAGATCAGTTGCAGTCATTTTCCGGTGAGTAAAGTTTAGGCTACTTAGGATCTATTAGTGTATCTGCTTTTTGTCGAGAGAGACATAGTTCATCATCCATATCAGTGATTCCAAATTTGAGTTAATTTTGCTTGAAAAAAACATGTGTGGGGGAAAACCCCCACACCTCCAATCCACCGTTGTTAGGTTATGCCTCGATCATTACCCGCAAATTACCGCGCTTGCGAGTTACCCGACAAGAAGTAGTAGCGATATGGCTGCGATCAAAATCCGAGGTTTTTTCTCGGACAAACTCTACATCTAGCACTGTTGCACCGACCCGCAGATTTTCGATCGACAACTGATGAATCGACTGGGGCAGCGCTGGATCAATGATCCGTACCTGATTACTCTCTACATTGGGCACCAAATTCACCATCATCTGGACTAACTGGAACACCGTTCCGGTTGCCCAAGCTTGGGGGGTACAGGCCACTGGGTACTGTACTGGATTGCCCTGACTGCGGGCATAGCCACAGAATAGTTCTGGCGGACGATGATAAGGCTGGTGGCCAATCATATCAAACAACCCCTGGGCAACTTCCAAAGCTTGTTCTGGGAAACCATTAGAGCGCAGACCCATAGTGATCAAACTATTGTCATGAGGCCAAACAGTGCCCGTGTGGTATCCGATCGGGTTATAAGCCGGTGAATCACTGCTTAGAGTGCGAATTCCCCACCCACTAAATAGATCGGGAGCCATTAAGCGCTCGGCAACGCTATGAGCTTTTTCTTCGGTGAGAATTCCTAGATGTAAACATTGACCTGGGTTGGAGCTAATTCCATCCACCTGCTTCTGTTCACCATCCAAGGCCATCGCCAAGAAATCTTGATCTTCCACCCAAAAATCGCGGTTGAATCTTTCCTTGAGTTCTCTGGCCGAATATTCCCAATGGTCAGCTAAATGCTCTTCTTTGCGGATGGTGCGAGCGATTTCACTCAGGCGCATCTTCGCAGCATAAACATAAGCTTGCACCTCACAAAGCGAGATCGAACCCTCGGCCATCTTGCCATGTCGATCGACTATACAGTTGCCAGAATCTTTCCAACCCTGATTTTGCAAACCGCGCTTCGATCGTTGGTAGTAAGCCAAGTAACCATGGGTTTGCTCCATTTCTTGATCGATCCAGGCCATTGCTGCCAAAGCATTCTCCCATAGCCGGTCTAAAATCTCTCGATCGTGAGTCCAGCTATAGTATTCAGCGTACAGCATCAACCACAGTGGAGTAGCATCAACGGTGCCATAGTAAGGAGTATGGGGAATTTCATTGCAGCGCGCCATTTCGCCCAAGCGAATTTCGTGCAAAATCTTGCCCGGTTTTTCATCCCGCCAGTCGTTGTGGTCTTTGCCTTGATACTGGGCGAGAACTAAAAGGGTTTCTTTGGCGATCGTCGGATCCAAAATCAAGGTCTGAGAAGCAGCAATGATCGCATCGCGGCCAAACAAAGTACAGAACCAGGGAACTCCAGCCGATAGGACTTTACCAAATTCAAAGCTCTGACGCAGTAAATAAACATCTTTTTCGGCGCGTTCAATGATTTGATTAATGGCTGGGTTGTCACAGCGAATCTTGGTGATCTGCGATCTCCACCGTTCTTCTTCGGCTAACTCGGCGGCTTTAGCCTGACTTAGTTCACCAGGTAGGCGAACTTGCGAAACCGGCTTGCTGTTCATCAGCATCGCCAACCGATAACCCATTTTCATTTCAGCATGTGACTCTAAGCGCACATTCCAGACAGCGGTGTAGCCTTTCAGATAATCCGGGAGATGATGTGCAAACTCAATGTGCGATTCCAACACCGCATCGTCTAAGCCCCGATAGGCCAAGGTCAAGTCCGTGGGTCGATCGACTAAATATTCCCGATCGACTTCCGCAGACATGGCGGTGCCATTTTCTTCGGCTACTCTTCTGAGAATGCCGCCCCGATTTTTGCGATCGAAGCCGCGAATTTCAAACAAATCGGCAAAGTCAGCATCGAAGCTCAGGCTGAGCTGAAACTTTACGGTATTTGGTCCATAGTTGTGGATGACCAATTCTTCAAATAGGCCGCCATTAAGCACCAGTTCGCGCTGAATACTGATAGTTTCGGCAGCGATGCCAACCTCAGTGGGTTTATCTTCGTCCCACAAGATGGGGTTGGTACAGAGAGCCGACAATGCAAAGCCTTTATCGGCGTTGCTGGTAAGCAAAATGGGCGATCGACCATTAATTTGCAGTTCTAACCGGTTGAGGAAGCGAGTATCCCGGCAGAATAGCCCCATACTGGTAATGGCTTCATCGCGGGTGCAGCCCGAAATATTACCAATAGTATCGGCGATGAGAAATAAGTCATCATCTTTTAAAGTCAAGGTAGGTTGCGCTCGATCGGTAAGCACACAACCCCACTCAGAGATTGGTAGCTCAGCAGCCGGGACAAAAACTCTACCTTCAAGATTGACAAAGCTTGACATAGTTTCACCTCTGGGGTGTGAGTGATTTTCTGAGGATGAGTAGATTCGTCATTTCTGGAAAAGTTTACCTTGACAGATGCAAACACTCACCATCTAGGACACACTTGCAACAAATCTATATCTAGTTGCTGCAAGTCATGTTCATCGTGGATCTCTAGCTGCGGTCTCTACGTTATTCTCTACATGGGAGCTGGCAAGGACATTTCTGACGGCAAGAAAATTCGAGCGCTGGTAGCGGCGAGGGCGATCAGAAAAATGAGTACAATGGTTGCGGGTAAGACCTTTTGGCGTAAAAATTGCATGGTTTTGGTAAAAAGTGAAACTTAATAACGTTATTATCGCCCACAAAGCCGGGGACAAGTTCAGCCAGAGCTTTGCAGAAAAATCAGCGCAGCAGCTAGAGGCGCGGGGCAGCAAAGTTTTAATGGGACCCAGTGGTGCCAAGGACAATCCTTTTCCGGTGTTTTTGGCTTCTAGCCATGAGTCGATCGATCTAGCCTTGGTCTTCGGCGGTGACGGCACGGCGTTGGCGGCTGCCCGGCATCTTTCTCCAGCGGGTGTGCCTATTTTGGCGATCAACGCTGGGGGACATCTGGGGTTTTTGACCGAATCATTGGACTTTATGGACGATTCTGCCAGTCTCTGGGATCGATTGGAAGAAGATCGATATGCGATCGAACAGCGGATGATGTTGCAGGCTACTGTTTATGAGGGTGACTCTGATAATCGGGAGGCTGTGAGTGATACTTATTTGGCGCTGAATGAGATGTGTATTAAGCCAGCGGCAGCCGATCGAATGCTCACGGCGATTTTGGAGTTAGAAATTGACGGTGAGGTGGTCGATCAATATCAAGGAGATGGCCTGATCGTTTCGACTCCTACTGGCTCTACTTGTTACAATCTCTCTAGCAATGGCCCGATCGTCCATTCTGGGATGGAAGCAATTACTGTGACACCCATTTGTCCGCTCAGCCTTTCTAGTCGGGCTGTAGTTATTCCCCCGGCAGCAAGGGTGGGAGTATGGGCTTTAGGTGACTATGAACTCAATACTAAACTATGGATGGATGGGGTATTAGCAACTGTCATCTGGCCGGGACATCGGGTGGAAGTCAGCAAGGCAGACTGTCGCGCCCAGTTCATTATTTTACGTGAAGACTATTCCTATTACCGTACTCTTCGAGATAAATTACTGTGGGCAGGAGCAAGAATTAAATATAACAATCACCATCGCAACTAATCCCAATGTCAAAGCTTTGATGGACAACAACCTTAGCCCGAGTCAACTATGGTTGCTGCCTCTAACTATTTACCGAAAACCAAATTTACGTAAAATCTTCTTTTCTTTAGCGGCTACCTCTGAAAACTTGGTTTTCTCGGCAGCGGTGAGTTTCCAGTTAACTTTACGGGTGCTGAATTCCCCCGAATTCCATTCCACTACTGGTTTTTCATTCCGAAAACCCACCCCGCCAGTTCCTTCCCAGAGCGAGAGCTGTACCAGTTTGCCTTTTTTAAAAGAGCTGACTCCGATCGGTGTGCCCTCAGCACTAGTTCTCAGATAAACCGGCGAATTTTTGACAACACACAGGTCATAGGAGATTTTGGCTCCTCCTTCAGTTGCTTCCAGCTTTTTTTCCTGACAGTTTTCCACGCTAAGACCCTCAAACTCAGCGGCTTGAGTTTTGATAAAGTTGTCGTAATTGTCAGCCAGTGCAGCTAATGGTGCAGCCAGAGTGAATCCAAGGGCGATCGAAGCAGCAAGTATTTTCCACATATATATTGAGAGTTAAATAATCTGTCTTAGGTAAGAAACCGAGTTGATCCTACATTGAGATCCCAGATATGTCAGCAAATTGAAAAGTTCCTTAACTCTGTAACGTATGGCTAACCAGGATTCCTGGCTTTCTCTGGCGGACTCTAAATAAAAATAACATTACTTATAAGCAAACCTGATGAGAGTGATGCTTTCAACGCATGAGGGTTTCCTTTACATTCCTTAATTTTGGCTCTAATGTAGAGACATACCAACAAAAATCGTTTCGCAAGAAACAAATACATACCGGAATAATAAAATGACAACTATCTTACAGCAGCGCGAGAGCGCCAATGTATGGGATCGCTTCTGCGGATGGGTAACATCCACAGAGAACCGCCTTTATGTAGGCTGGTTCGGCGTTCTCATGATCCCAACCTTGCTTTCTGCAACTATCTGTTTCATTGTTGCTTTCATCGCAGCTCCTCCAGTAGACATTGACGGTATCCGTGAGCCTGTAGCTGGTTCTTTGATGTACGGAAACAACATCATCTCTGGTGCAGTAATTCCTTCTTCCAACGCGATCGGTCTTCACTTCTACCCAATCTGGGAAGCAGCTTCCCTAGATGAGTGGTTGTACAACGGTGGTCCTTACCAACTAGTAGTATTCCATTTTCTAATCGGAATCTTCTGCTACATGGGTCGTGAATGGGAATTGTCTTACCGTTTAGGTATGCGTCCTTGGATCTGTGTTGCTTACTCCGCTCCAGTAGCAGCAGCAACTGCAGTATTCTTGATTTACCCAATTGGTCAAGGTTCTTTCTCTGACGGTATGCCTTTGGGAATCAGCGGTACTTTCAACTTCATGATTGTTTTCCAAGCTGAACACAATATCCTAATGCATCCATTCCACATGCTCGGTGTAGCTGGTGTATTCGGTGGTTCATTGTTCTCCGCTATGCACGGTTCATTGGTAACTTCTTCACTGGTTCGTGAAACAACTGAAGTTGAATCTCTAAACTACGGTTACAAGTTCGGTCAAGAAGGCGAAACATATAACATCGTTGCAGCTCACGGCTACTTCGGTCGTCTAATCTTCCAATATGCTTCTTTCAACAACAGTCGCTCACTTCACTTCTTGTTAGGCGCTTGGCCTGTAGTCGGAATCTGGTTCACTGCTTTAGGTGTAAGCACCATGGCCTTCAACCTCAACGGTTTCAACTTCAACTCTTCGGTAATCGATACTCAAGGCCGCGTAATCAATACTTGGGCTGATATCATCAACCGCGCTAACTTAGGTATGGAAGTAATGCATGAGCGCAACGCTCACAACTTCCCCTTGGACTTGGCTGCTGGAGAAGCAACTCCTGTCGCTTTGACTGCTCCTTCCATCAACGGTTAATCTAATTTGTGATAGATAAAAAGCCCCTCAAGAGAGGGGCTTTTTGTTGATATGAATAAAGAACTCCATTCAGTTAGGAGTTGAACAATTAAGTTTTAGTATGCTTAATCAGAGTTTTTAACATATGAGTGAATGTCACTAGATGAGACGATAGATAGTGAAATAAATTTTGAAATAGATGCGCACAAAGCATATAGTCCAAGTTCTTCAGATGCTATGCCATCTGGAGACCAGAATAATCCTGAATCAAGTACAACAGCTACATCTGGACGACATTCAACAGAAGTTCTTTCAATTCGATTTTTTAAGCTATAAATATCTCTGAACCCTGTATAACCAAATGCAATTAGTGGGATTGATGTAGGTTCGGGACGACTTCCCATAAATGCGTCATATACAACAGGTTGACTATGAGTATTTCTCATGAGTTTTTTTAGTGATTGACAAGTTTTTTCAACTTGAGGCCATTGTGAACAAAGATTCGATTTGACTTCAACTACTGTGGCAGCGGCCTCAGCCAAAATTAATCGTTCACTCCCTGACCCAGGCATTGGAAAACTTGGTAGTACTGGATTCTCAAGAACAATATCAACTTGGCCAGATATATTACCAGATGAGTCCGTAATTGCTCCACTCGAAAATCTATAGTGAGATGGATAAACTTGTTGTAGAAACTCTCTAAGGAAATTTTCACGTTCGGAACCCTTTGCTGCCGAAGGCATCCCCATTCCACCTTGATGATGTGCGGTAAGAGATGATCGAATACCAACAAGGCGTGACTTTAAGTGTTCATTCAAATCTGGCATTTTAGCAGTATTTAAGGCTTAACAACTACTAAAATATTAGCAAATTATTTTGTGTTTATATCATATTGATATTTATATCAGTTCAGAAACTCACTTAAAGCTTTTCTATGGCAATTAACTGATCGCATATCCAGTATGCTCTCGAACATGAGCCGGGTGAAAAGCAAGAACAATATGGTCTTTTGGAACTCCAGCAGCAACGAGTTCTTCGGTGATACTGTCTTCAATGCCATCATAGTGAATCCATATTTTGTCATTGCGAATTTCGGCATGAACAATGGTGCCATGTATCCTATGAGTATTTTCCCAGCCTTCCTGAATTAGCATGTAATGATTGCGATCAAGGCTCACGACCAGATAAGTCAAAACCTCTCCGTATCGATAAGGAACATCTGCATAGTATTGCAAGATTTTTTCTAGCATGTCTCGCCATTGATCAATTTGAGGCAATTGCTGTTCTATTGGTCTATAGGTGGTTTCCATTGTAGTATTTCCTCTGTATTTTCATCAAACACAACTAAGCAAAAACCTGGCTCTTCTAATAATAGTTCACCTGCTTCTTCTTGGAAAATAGTCTCAAAAACATTTTGGCGAACAGCCAAATATAAGCGGCGAGTGGGATCTCGCTTTCGTAATGCTCTGGCATATAAAAAGAATTGTCCCCAAGCTTTTTCAAGATCGCTAATGGGAGAAGGGCTAATAAAACTTTTTACTTCCACAGCAATTTTCTCTTTATCCCTTTCGGCAGCAATGATTTTCTCTGCACCAAGATCAATTGCTGTGTTGCGAGTACCGATTTTCAGGTTTAGTGGATCATCAGTGATTGTCCACCCGTCTTTGATCAGAGCAGCTTTAACAGTTTCATGGTAGATGTCTTTGGCAGGCATAGGAGATTCTTAGAAGCGCTGTATCTATTCTACTCTAGGAACATTGTATTCTAACTTGACCAATGAGTATATGTGGCGAGAGCGGGTGACTATTCACAAAACTAAGCATCTCAAACAGCAAGAATTCGTTGCAGGTCGCTTTCAGTCTCATAACGCCAAGAAATAGTTGGCTTTCACAGAGCGCATTGACTTAATAGTTCTTTTGAATTATGATTCAAAAGAACTGTTTTATTGAATGATATGACAAACAGTAGTGAAATCACCGGTACATTGGGAGTTACAGTTCGAGCCAAAAGTGCTGGAAATTATGTTTGCCAGTTGTCTCGATCAATCAATAATGCTCCTGCAACCGATATTTTGTGTGATGGTCAAACACCAGAACATGCCTTGGCGATCGCCCTAGAGCAATTGGCCGCTGAGTATCGGCAAATAGCGGAAGAGAGCCAAAATATTCCAACGTTAGCGGTAGACAAAACGGCGGAGGGGCAGGTGATTGAGAAGTATTTTCATGTGACTGTCCATTTCGATGTCATTTTTAAGGATGAGTCGAAGTTTGAGGCGATTCACAATACTTTGGTCGGTAATACGGTGGTGGAAAATGCTATGGTTACGGCGATTTCGATCGATCCAGGGTTACAAGTGAATGGGGCGGAGCGCTGGATTGGTGATGAGGAAGATGACGATGATTAGATGAGATCGAGACACTGGGGAAGATTCGCAGGCATGAAAGTTTTGAACCTGTTGTTGTTCAGTGGGTTGGTATTCAGGGAATCGTCAAAACTTTTGTTGATATCTCGTGAAAGTAGCCCAAAATTCAACCAGATAATGGGCTAGAATCAGATAGCATATTTCAGCAGCAGCTATGAACTGGATACGCTTATGACTGTAGGGTTAAACAAAATTTCTGATGACACATCTGATTACCAAGGTGATGTGGTTTTTGTTCATGGCTTGGGAGGCGATGCGGTCACAACTTGGGAGTCTCAACATAACAAAAATTCACAAAATTCTTGGCTTTACTGGCTAGATCAAGATATTCCTGGTATTTGTGTTTGGTCTCTGGGTTATGAAGCTGAAGCTTTTTCTTGGAAGGGAAGCACTATGCCGTTATATGACCGAGCCACAAACTTTTTGGCAACGCTCGATGCTGATGGCATTGGGTCACGGCCTTTATTTTTTGTAACCCATAGTCTTGGCGGTTTAGTAGTTAAGCAGATGTTGCGGAATGCGATCGAGTCTGGTAATTCTGAATGGCAGACAATAGCAGAAAAAACGCAAGGGATCGTTTTTATTTCTACGCCTCACTCTGGTTCTGATTTAGCCAGTTGGCTCAAATATTTGGGTGGTATTTTAACAACTGTAAGTGTTAGCGACTTAGAGGCTCATGCTTCTCATTTGCGATCATTAAATAATTGGTACAGAAATCATGATCAATTTGGAGATCTTCCTCTCAAGGTCTATTGTGAAAAAAAGCAGACCAAGGGCATATTGGTAGTTAATGAGACTAGTGCTGATCCAGGGATTAGAGGATTTATTCCTATTCCGATGGATGATGACCACATATCGATCTGCAAGCCACCATCGCGGGATGCTTTAGTCTACAAGGGTGTTAAAAAATTCGTTGAGGAACAACTGCTAAAAAAGTAGAGTTGATCGATCAAACCACCTTTCAAATTGACTGGCTTGATCGATCTCGCCAACTCCTCGCTGCCCAAAAACACCTCACCACCAACAGACTCTTCAACAACCCTGATCGCAACCACAACCTCGACGATATTTGTGTCCCCTTGGGACTAATCGAGCGAAAAGAACGCCCCAAGGTGAAAGAGGAACCATCACCAGAACGGGGTTCCGAACTCTATCAAACTGAATACACTGAAACCAAACGCTTTGAGCATGAGGCTTTCCTCACTGAGGTGGTGGGAAATCGGGTAGCGGGCAAACATATCGCTATTATTGGTGAACCTGGGGCGGGTAAAACTACCATCCTGACTAAAATTGGTGAGTACCTGATTCAACAAGCAGAGCAACAACCCAAACAACCATTCGTCGTGGCGTGGGTGTCTCTGGCTGCGGTGGGAGATCGCCAACTGGAAAATTATCTCAAGGATAAATGGCTGCAAGACGTTTGTGAGGATAATTTTGAGGCTGCTTGGCAAGAGTGGCGAGAATTACGCCAGCAGGGTCGTGTGTGGTTGTTGTTGGATGGTTTGGATGAAATGTCCGGCGATGCTTTGGGGTCGATTCATCGTGATTTGGGACAGGCTTGGGCACAGAAGTTGCGGGTGGTGATGACTTGTCGGATCAATCAGTGGGAAGCTGCTGCGGGTGGGAATATTCTGACCAATAGCTTTGATGTCTATCGCACACTGGACTATAGCTATCAGACGAGTCAGGGTGAAGACCAAATAGGAAAATTTATTAATAATTGGTTCGGTGACAAGGAAAAGGGGGCATCTAACCAGATTCGCAGGGAGTTGGATGCACCTGGGAAGGAACGGATTAAGGATTTAGTGAAAAATCCGCTCTGGTTGACGCTATTGTGTGCGGCTTGGCAACAGGATCGCCAAGCTTTCCCAGAGACACAAGCCGATTTGTATCGGGGGTTTGTGAATTATCTGTATGATTGGAAGGCGAGAGAGTTCAAGGAGGAAGTAAAGCTGAAGGATAAACTAAATCTAGCTCTGGGCGAGTTGGCAAAGGCGGGATTGAATGGAGCATTAGGTAATGATGATGTGGTTAGACGGTTTCGATTTACGGTGTCGGAAATTACGAAGTTATGGCAGGATCTACCGGATACTTTGCTATCTGCTGCGACGAAGTTGTGCTGGCTGACGTTGGTGGAAAAAGAAATGGGGGAGGCTATGTATGCTTTTTACCATCCAACGTTTCAGGAGTATTTTGCAGCTTGTAGTATTAATCATTGGGATTATTTTTTACCCGAGAAGCATGACGATCGGCCTATTCCTTGTAAGGATGAAAATGTGCCAACTTATCGGGTATTTGAGTCGGAATGGCGACATCCGATCGTGTTGTGGTTTGGGCGTGGTGATGTAGCAGATGACGACAAGGAAAAATTCATTGAGAAGTTAACTACTTTTCAGGATGGAGCCGGTGATTTCTACTCTTATCGAGCTTATTGTATGGCGGTTATTTGCACTGGCGAATTCAGGGACTCAAGCAAAGCCCAAGATATAGTCAATGAAATAGTTAAACATGCATTTGGATATTGGGATGAGAATCAGAAATGGAAATCAGTTGACCTCCTTAAACCATTGGCAACATCAATACTTCCTCTTGCTCATAGAGATTATGTGATCGAATCTCTAATGCAGTTACTTGAGAATAAAATTCCTAACCGTGTTTTCGACATAGCACAGGCATTGGAGCAAGTCGCAATAGGCAGAAAAGATGTGATCGAGAGAATTATTGTATTACTAGAGAAAAAGGAATCTGAGATATCCCGGTCTTTATTAGAATTGCTATCGAAAATAGTCATAAAAGAAGATCAGGTAATCGATAGGCTAATTAAGATCTTAAAAAAAGAGGATTTCTCTGGACAGCCTGCTTATGTCTGTGCTTCTGTAGATATTGTGCTGAGCCGAATTGCGATGGATAAGGAAGAGGCTATTAAAGCTTTGTTGAGCACATTAGACAATTGTAATCATGGCTATAATCAGAGGATTAGAATATTGGGAAGAGCGAAGATATGCAAGAAAGATGTGATCGAAAAACTGTTTGTAATACTAGAGCAAGAAGACTTGTGTAATAATACTGATTTGTGTAATTCTATAACGGATGCTCTAAAGAATATATCAGACGACGAAGAATGGGTAATTGATCGGTTAATTAAACTTGTAGATTGGACTTTGGACATTTTTAGATTTGTTACAGCTCAAATTTACCCAATCGCTAACGATAGGCGAATAGATAGTTGTAGTTTTAAGAATTACGACAAACTAAGCAACGATCGGAGCTTTAGCTTTTCGAGACTTGCCCTT
>JANOXZ010000666.1:0-4953 GCA_031418695.1 Synechococcales cyanobacterium VAR_35_metabat_10 | reverse complement strand
CTTTCTGGCTCTGCGCATGCGGCGCAACCGCTAGAATATTCCCGTAAAGATATCGATGATTTGACGGCTTGGATCAAGCAATACGGCGCGCAGGGCTTAGCTTGGATTCAACTTAAAGGCACAGAGATCCATTCACCGATTGCGAAATTTTTCAAAAAAGGCTCAACCTGTCGATCGCACCAGCCTAAGTTCGACTAGATAGTAGAGGATTTAAATTAGACGATTAAATCCATAGAGAAAATCACAATCAAAAAACAACTGAAAGGAAACGACGATTAATCAAGGAGAACTTTCATGAATTATGTAGATGGATACGTCCTAGCCGTAACGACTGCCAATCGTGCAGCTTATCAAAAAGTAGCTGAAGATGCAGCCATTGTGTTCAAGGAATACGGTGCGCTCAAAGTAGTTGAATGCTGGGGAGATGATGTTCCTGAAGGAAAGCTAACATCTTTCCCCATGGCGGTTAAATGCGAGGAAAATGAAACCGTGGTTTTTTCCTGGATCGTCTGGCCGTCTCGTGAAGTGCGCAATGAGGGGAATCAGAAGGCAATGGCCGATCCGCGAATGTCACCAGTAGGTGAGATGCCCTTTGATGGCAAGCGGTTGATCTATGGTGGTTTTGAGATAATAGTTGAAAGCTAAAGCAATATTGCTTTCTACACGATCTACGTACATTAAATTTTAAAGGAGAAAACAATGACTCGTCAAATTTTTGTAAACCTTCCAGTCAAAGACCTCAATAAATCTATCGAATTCTTTACTAAATTAGGCTTCACATTCAATCCCCAGTTTACCGACGAAAATGCCACTTGTATGATTGTGAGTGAAAACATATTTGTGATGCTACTTGTTGAGAAATTTTTCAAAACCTTCACGCCCAAAGAAATTTGCGACACAACTAATAGTGCAGAAGTACTTGTAGCTTTGTCTTTCGACAGTCGCGCAGAAGTTGATGAGATTGTGGCCAAGGCGATCGCAGCAGGCGGAACCACCTATAAAGAACCAAATGACATGGGTTTTATGTACCAGCATGGCTTCCAAGATTTAGATGGTCACATTTGGGAAATCTTTTTCATGGAACCCAGCGCAGTTAACCAAGCTTAAACATTTCCTACTTATTCGTTAAATCCAATAGGAGAAACACCATGACAACCACACAAGAAATCACACCATGTCTCTGGTTTAATTTTAATGCCGAAGAAGCTGTCAATTACTACCTGAGCATTTTTAAGAACAGCAAGATTTTAGAGATTTCGCACTACGGCGATGCAGTACCTACACACAAAGGTAAAGTTCTTACTCTACTCTTTGAAATTGAAGGGCAGAAGTTTCAAGCACTCAATGGTGGACCACAATTCCCATTCACTGAGGCTATTTCTCTGAGTGTAAACTGCAAGACACAGGAAGAAGTTGATACACTGTGGAGCAAACTTTCCGCAGGTGGAAGTGAAAGTCAGTGTGGTTGGTTGAAAGACAAATTCGGACTGTCTTGGCAAATTGTGCCGCAAGCCCTCACAGCAATGCTCAAGGATAAGGATACCAACAAGGCGGCGCGGGTAATGCAAGCCATGTTTACGATGAGCAAGATTGATGTTGATCGCTTGCAACAAGCCTACAACCAGCAATAGTCTTTGCTAAAATACCCAAGATCCTCAAGGAGGACGCATGAGTACATCTGGAATATCTAACTACGCAGCCGTCAATGGCCTCCAACTCTACTATGAGATTCATGGCAGCGGCAGACCACTGGTCTTGATACATGGCGGAGGTTCTACCATCATGACCACGTTCGGTCGCATCCTGCCAGAGTTGGCAAAAACACATCAGGCGATCGCTGTAGAGCTTCAGCTCACGGGCATACCCTGAATATTGATCGCCAGTCGATCCGCATGGTCGTAGCGAGGTCAAACAATGGTTGTTTGCCACGGCACGCCCTTCGTTCGTGAAGGCACAGATTAGATACATCTAAATTTTCCCGATAGAATGACTGCTTTTAGCACCGTCCAGCCGATTCTCCAACGCAAACAACATGCCTTGGATCTGCAAGATCTTGAAGGGCTGCTCCATATCCACATTCAAATTAAAGACCTTAAACTATTTTCTGGCTTCTATACCCGCATCGACCAAGTTTTCATTTTGTGGGGTGTAATTACTGCGATTATTTTCTCAACAGCGCAGTTTTTGACCGTGAGTTGGGCAGATCAGGCGATCGTCTGGTCGATTTTGACATTAATCGGTGCTTGGGGTACCTGCTATCTGACTTGGTATTGGGTGACAGTGGAGCGATTGCGCTGGGTAGTATATGTCTGGGTAGGACTAACCATTAGTGGTGTTTTATTGACCGATTGGGGCATCCTTGGCGGTGGCTGGTTGGTGTTGCCACATCTGTGCTCGATCTGGTTGGGAGTTAGTGCGATTGGTTATGCCATCACCGCTTTGGGTCTAAAATCCCGTGCATTTTTAGTTAGTGGCCTGATCCATCTAGGTGCGATCGCCCTATTGCAATACTTGCCTAGTTGGCAATTCTTGTGGACGGGGATTGTTACGGCGGGAAGTCTATTTCTTTTGGCTGAAACTCAATGGGATATGAACTCGTTGACTATCCTAACCGAGATGATCCTTTGATTGAAATGTTGATTGTCGTTAGGGATTTTGTTCGATCGCCTAAGTTCTATAAATTTCCAGCGCCCAGCTAAATTTTATTTGCTAGCATCGAAGCTAATACCCAGAAATCAACGGATGGTGTTATGACTTCTAATCATCAACTTACACTGTTTCATTTACCAAACTCCCGATCAACTGGGGCACTTATTCTTCTAGAAGAACTCCACGCGGAGTATGAACTTCATGTGCTCAATATGAAAGTAAATGAGCAGCGTAGTGCAGAATATCTGGCCATTAATCCCATGGGTAAAGTCCCTGCAATTAAACATGGCGATGAGCTGATTACAGAACAGGTCGCCATCTTTTTATACCTCGCTGACCTCTATCCTGAAGCTAATTTAGCACCTAAGATTGGTGATCCGCTGCGGGGCTCATATTTGCGATGGATGGTCTATTATGGCACCTGTTTCGAGCCAGCAGTAATAGATAGATCGAATAAGCGTGAACCACTTTCACCTCTGATATCTCCTTACAGTGACTTCGATACCATGCTGAATATCTTGACCGATCGGCTTTCTCAGAGAGATTACTTTCTGGGGGACAAGTTCACGGCTCTTGATGTTCTATGGGGTAGAGCCTTTACCTACGTGACTATGTTTGAGATTGTACCCTTGCTACCTGTAATCAAGACCTACATCGATCGCATAAATGCTCGTCCAGCAACAATTTGGGCAAAAGAAAAAGATGCTGAGCTGACTGCTGCTTAAGGATAAAACGTTGAACAATCAAACTAATAAACCTAATGACCAAGTAGTTAACTTACTCAGTGATGCAAAGATAATCGATCTTTGAATGCAGCAGAACGCAAGTTAGGTTTAGAATTTGGTCTTCCCGTCTCGATCGGTGATGATCTGAATCACCAAAACGCTAGCTTTCAGCATTTATAATTAGTATAAGAAATCTTTTGAACCAAGAAAATGGCAAGAACCGCTGCTCCCGCAAATAAAAAAGCTCCAAAACCAGAAGCACAAGCACCAGTAGAAAAAATCGTTCCTCTCACCGGCAAAGCACTAAAAGCGAAGCTCAAAGAACTCTCCAGTCTAAGCAAAAGTGAGACGGCGAAAGGCTGCGGCTATTACTCTGTAGCTAAAGATGGCACCGTCAAAGTGAATCTGAAACAGTTCTATGATGCTGTTCTACAGTCCAAAGGTATCAACATCAACATAGATAAGAAACCCAAAGCTGATGGCAGAGGACGTGAGGCTAGCTATCGAGCCACTGTTAATGGAAATGGTCAGATTTTGATCGGTGCCGCATACACCAAAGCTTTGAACTTAGTTCCAGGTGACGAGTTTGAAATCAAAATGGGCTATAAGCACATCAACCTAAAGGCGATCGATAAAAAAGCTGAAGCCTAATCAATTCCACTGAGGGCAGTGACTTAGTACTTTTGGCGGAGTCTGAAAACATTGCCCAGCAACCAGCTTAGAATAAAGGGCAAACTTCAACAGCGCCCATGGCACCACAGCCACTACTCGATTTCCTCTACAGTCTGTCCCCTTCATCGCCAATGCTCCACCAGTGATCGGAGTCTCCGTTCACGAAGTGTTTCTGAAAGAAAATCGCTTGCAGGTGAAAGTAGTGTTGAAGCTCGATCGCCTTTGGCGTAAGCGAAGCTATCGATCACTCAAAAACATCTTCATCAACCCACAGCTCCTACGTTCACGTAGTGTTTCTGAAAGAAAATCGCCATCGAATCTTTGTGCGAACGACTGGTGCTGAATTCTATGGGAGTCCATGATTCGAGGGGGTTAGAGGGATTTCTCCCAATGGCACCCAAAAGAGACCTAGACCAGACCAGAAGTCCGACTTCTAGAAGTCGAATTCTGGCGTAGTTAGTCAATTTTGCAAGAAGTCCGACTTCTTGCTGAGTTCTTAGGCAAAAACGAATTGACCAGGGTTACTGGGAGTCAGAGCATTTGCTTGGATGCCCTTGAGAACAGCTAGGGTCTGACCACCAAAGGAAATCGAGGTATCCGCACCAACCTGAGCTAGCACTGCGTTAGTAGCATTAGCACCAATGCCTTGAATACCAATTACATCAGTACCAATCTGGAAATCCAAAATGGTATTAGCTGTCGTAGGAATATCTCCATTAGCAATCCAGAATTGGTCAACACCAGCACCACCGGAGATGAGGTTGCCGCCGCCAATGCTGGCAAAGAATTTATCGTTTCCGTCGCCACCTAAAGCCCGACCATTGCTGCCGAGGTAGAAAGTGTCGTTACCAGCGCCACCAGAAGCACGGTAATCTTTAGCATCAGTAGCATCCAGTGTGTCATCACC
>JANOXZ010000665.1:0-2889 GCA_031418695.1 Synechococcales cyanobacterium VAR_35_metabat_10 | reverse complement strand
ACTTACGCTTGATGCGAGACGGATTCAGGCTAGGAACCCCCAACTTCATGAGGGATTGGGAGTTTCGGCATTTGATCGAGCAGATTGAGCAGCGTTACTTACCTCAAGAATATCTCCCCGCTGAATTCGCCCACGTAGATGATTTCATGCCATGGCTGAAAAATCGAATTAGCCAGCACCGTGTCAATCACCACCCACTATTTGGGCTGTTTGATAGCGATGATTTGAGCGATGAAGAAGTCCGCTATTTCCTCGCTAATTACCGAGTAAACATGCAGCGTTTCCATCTACATGTGGCTGCATTCAGCCTGATTGTTCCCTTTGAGATGCGCGAGGAGCTATATCACAACCTCCATGACGAGTTTGGTCAGGGCGATTTCACTCAAGCCCATCCCAATTTATTTGAACCCCTGATGGATTACTTCGGAGGAGCAAAAGAGGAGGATATAAATCCAGAGACCTGCCACCTACTCAACACAAAAATTAATTTGGCTTGGTTTGCTGATGGTTTTCATTATGGTATTGGGGGAATGGGGGCTTTAGAGCTAGCAATCCCGCTCCAACAGCGCAGGGTTTTAGCGCATCTGCGGCGGCGCGGCTTGAGCGAAGACTTGGTGAAATTCTTTAGCGTTCACTGTGAACTTGATGAAGATCATGGAGATGGATGGTTCGCTGCCGGAAAACCATACATGAGCACCCAAGGAGATCTACAAAAGGTTCTTTCCAGTGCGATGCGGATGCTTGAAGCCAGAGCCAAAGTCTATGACGGTATACACAGGGGGATTCTGGAAAGTCGCAATAGCCAGACCGAGGGTTATGACACTGTTCTCGCAACAGGTGATTGATGAAATCTCGTGATTGAAATGACTGATAATAAAGGACTCTAGAAGCCATCACCCATTAGCTGCTCAGTGCCAGGGTTATCTGTTGCATGAAAGTCTTACCTGACAATTGATATTGATCGGTCGATCGGTCTCTGATACATAGCTGGGCAGGTGCAATTAAACTAAAGATGCTTTTAAGCAAGGTGAGGGTTTAATGCCCAAACGTTTTATGTTGAATTACTTTCCCCACCTATTCCCTTCCCACTCTAAAACTATAGATCGGTAATTCCTCTGCGTTCTCTGTGCCTCTGCGGTTAAAAAATGCGTGGACAGTAAATCAAATTCAATTATTATTTATGCTCTTACGGTGGGAAAGGGGTAAGCTGTCAAACATTTAAAACACTCTTTTTATCCTCTAAAACCCTTGCCGTAAGGGATTCAGTCAAAAAATTTAGATGTAAAACAGCTTATCAACATCAACTAACTAGAAATGGAGAGAATATAACTCATGCCGTTCATAACGTTAAGGACTAGCAAAATACTCTCTGACTCTCTAAGAAGCTACCTCGCCGAGGGCTTATCTCTAGTAACTGAGAAGATTCTTCGGAAAGAAAAAAGAATAATCGTTATTCTTTTTGAAGTTGCTAGACAACCTGCACAGTGGTATGTAGGCGATACTGTTAAAGATGATAATGATGAAATTTTTGAGTTAAACATTGCCGTGACGGAGGGAACGAATACTGATGTAGAAAAGGCTGAGTGGATAGCAGCAGTCTGGAAGCTGGCTACAGAAACTTTTGGTAATATGCCTCACCCAAACTACATTTCAATTCATGAATTAGATGGGAAAAACTGGGGTTACAACGGTCTTAGCCAAGAACAAAGAAAAATTCAGTCGCAGTGAATATGGAGGATAAAATGTTAGAGAACGGCGAAATTTCACAGGTTCTCTCCTTGGAGTACAACGGTATGAGAAAGAGTAATGCTCTGAATCCAAGCAATGAACAGATGATGAGCAATGGTCAGATCAAGTTTGAGCCATTCCCTTATAACTCAATCAACGATAGGGTAATCAATTTCCTGGGTATGGAAAATGTTTCCTTGCCAGACGATCTTGAATTTATCCCCTATCAGCCAGAGGTGAGGAGAGGTGTTGAAATTCACACAATTTTCAGTTTGGTAGATCGAGACCCGCGAGGTCCAGATGCTGCAATTCTCCGGTATGAAGCAGGCGCATTTATCGCCTTACACGAACATATAGGGTATGAAATGGTTGTAGTATTAACTGGTGATTACATTGAAAATGGAGTCACGTTTTTACCCGGATCGTTAATCCTTCGCTCACCAGGCACCTTTCACACGATGGCTTCCGTTAATGGCTGTACCATTTTGGCTACACGCTACATCAAGGTCAAGCAGCGACCTGATTTATGGAACGAGTTTGCTTCAAACAATCAAGACATTAAACCTGTTTAAGCTTGGATCTATCGAGTCCGATTACTGTATCTGTTTATCTGTTCTGATTGGGGAAAAAACCATGCATTCCCATGCACATCTGAGTCCAACGACCTTCTTAGAACGGAGTGGTCGGGCATTTCCTAACAGAATGGCAATAATTCACCCAGAGGGAACAGTCACTTATGGTGAATTATTGCAGCGATCTCGTCGTTTAGCACAAGTGCTGAAGCGACTTCAAGTGAAGCCAGGTGATAGGGTCGCTCTTTTGACAGAGAATAGCCAACAGACTATTGAATGCAACTTCAGTATTCCAGCCATTGGAGCTGTGCTTGTCGCGCTCAATCCTTGGTTGAACGAGCAGGAACTCCAGCTCTTGCTGAACTATTGTGGGGCAAAAGTCTTGATTATGGATGCTTCTTTGAGTAAGAAAGTCTCCTTTGGTACTCAGGGTGCCCTTCTTCACTTGGAACAAGTTATTACGGTCGATTGGGTAGCGACGAAGACTTTTCCTGAAGTTCTCGACTATGAAACCTGTCTGGCGGAAGAGAATGGAGATTTTGAACTAGATCGCACTATTAAACACGAACTTGATTGCCTCGCTATCAAC
>JANOXZ010000664.1:0-2900 GCA_031418695.1 Synechococcales cyanobacterium VAR_35_metabat_10 | reverse complement strand
AGCCTACCTTGCAACAGTCCCTCTTCCTGACAGGCTGCCACAATGGCTTTGTCCTTTACCCCTCAAGGTTTTTATTCCTTTCTCCTTCTTAGAATGAGCGAACGGGCAGGAATCACTCATGCACCTATGACTTTCTTCCTGGTTTTGCAAACTCGAAAAGGCGATAAAACTTAATATTTACCAATATCATGATCTAAATATTAATTTGAATTAAATCTCTTGGAAACAAGATGCTGAGCGATCTACATCCTGCGACTGTAATACTTGATCAACATCAATTGACAAATATTGTATCTCCTGATACAGTGAATACAAAATTAGCTTGCTATATTGGCAGCGTATTTTTTTCAGATATTTTCTAGCTTCTAGGGTTCCGGTCTGCTATGCAGATGCTGGTCCGAGAGAAGCAGCCAAGCAATTGGTCACACGGCGGGATAAAAGCCCGGGAGAATCAGGCACTAGCAGTGCTACTATTCTCCTGGGCTTTTGCCTTGGTGAGTAAAATATCTGCTCACAAAAATTTGGGAGGAAATAATTACGATGACTGATATTGATCCAAAGTTAATTGCCCTCAGCGAAACAGTTCCTGGTGGTGCTTACTGGTCTGGGGTGATCAAGCGGGGAAATACTCTGCGGATTACTGATTTAGCTGGTTCCCAGGGGTTAGCCATGCTCTGCTATAACGCCGACAATCCGATCGAGCGCCTGAATATTGCCGATACTGCCAAAATTCAATTCAATGCTTTTTTGACTAAAGGTCGAGTAGTCTACTCCGATATGGGTCGGGTATTGTTTTCGATTACCGAAGATACCAGTGGCTATCACGATTTATTGACGGGTTGTAGTAACGCTGCCAGTAACCAAGCCAAATATGGCGAAGGAGATTGGAAAAACTCTCGAGACAACTTTGGTAAAGCCCTGACTCGTTGGGGTCTGGGACGCGCAGATATTATGCCGAACTTGAATTTATTTACCCGCATTGCCGTAGCACCAGATGGTCAGACTAAATTTGTAGAAGGTTGTGAGAAACCAGGTGGTTTTATTGATTTTCGTGCCGAAATGAATGTTTTGGTAGTGGTTTCTAATTGCCCCCATGTTTTGCATAATAGTCCTAAGTATGCTCCCCAATCGATTCAACTACAAATCTGGAAATCACCAGCTCCAGAGGCTGATGATCTGTGTCGCACTGCCAACCCCGAAGCAGTTCGGGGCTTTATCAATACCGATGCTCTTTTTGCTCAATAATTTTATTTTGAACTATGACTCTCACTCTTGATCCCAGCACAGCTATTTATAACCAAGTTCTGTCCGCCCGCGCTCCTTGGTCGCATATTGTAACCAAAGGTCAGACCCTCAGAATTGTGGATTTGGGTGGCAATCAGGCCGTGGATTTTTTGGTGTATAATGCCGATGATCCGACCGAGCGCTATAGTGCTACCGATACGATCGTCCGCCAAGGAAATATTTTTGTCACTACTGGTACTCAATTGCTTTCTAACGAGGGCAATCCAATTATGACTGTGTTGCACGATAGCTGTGGTCGCCATGATACCTCTGGGGGAGCTTGTAGCTGCGAAAGTAACTCTGTGCGGTTTGGTTTAGATAAAAAATATCAGCACGCCTGCGTGGAGAATTTCTTGGCTGCCTTGGCTCCACATGGCCTGGGTAAAAGAGATTTGGTGAGTAACATTAACTTTTTTATGAATGTGCCGGTTTCCGATGATGGTCGCTTAGAAATCGTCGATGGCATTTCTGATCCAGGCAGTGTAGTGGAGTTGCGAGCAGAGATGAACGCTTTGGTGGCTATTTCTAACTGTCCCCAAATGAATAATCCTTGCAATGCCTACAATCCAACACCGATTCAATTGATTATTTGGGATGCAAAATAGTTGGTAGAAATCATGGGGATCCTAGATGGTGGGCAGTGCTTCGACTTCGCTCAGCAACCTTGCCCACCCTACAACAGACTCCTTTGCTTTGTATGGGGAATTATTGGAGTTAAAGCGAATGTTTAAAAAAATCTTGATTGCCAATAGGGGCGAAATTGCCTGTCGGATAATTCGCACCCTCGATCGACTAAAAATCGCGTCAGTAGCAGTCTATTCCAGCGCTGATGTTCACGCTCAGCATGTGCTGATGGCCACGGAAGCCTACCCGATTGGATCTGCTGCGGCGGCTGATAGTTATTTACGGTTCGATCGAATTCTAGAAGTAGCTAAGCAAACCGGCGCGGAAGCTATTCATCCCGGTTACGGCTTTTTGAGTGAGAATGCCGAGTTTGCCGAAGCTTGTGCCCAAGCAAATATTGTATTTATTGGCTCCACCCCAACTCAGCTTTGCCAATTTGGCCTCAAGCATACTGCCAGAGAATTAGCGGCTGCTCAAGATCTACCCTTACCACCGGGCACTCCGTTATTAGAGAACTTGTCGGCAGCCCAAACGGCAGCGGAATCGATCGGTTATCCAATTATCCTGAAAAGCACGGCTGGAGGCGGTGGCATTGGTTTACAGGTCTGCCTTAGCGCTGCTGAATTAGACGGTGCCTTCGAGAAAGTGCAACGACTCAGTCAGAGTAATTTTAGCCAGGGAGGAGTTTATTTAGAAAAATATATTGCTACCGCCCGACATATTGAAGTCCAGATTTTTGGTGATGGTCTTGGCCAAGTGATGGCCTTGGGTGAGCGAGATTGTTCGGTGCAACGTCGCAACCAGAAGGTGATCGAAGAAACTCCGGCTCCGGGAATTAGCGATGAATTACGCCAGCAATTAGCAGCCGATGCTGTGCGGTTGGGTGAATCTGTGAACTATCGATCGGCTGGCACTGTAGAGTTCGTCTATGATGTGCAGACCCACCAATATTACTTTCTGGAAGTCAACACCCGCCTGCAAGTAGAGCATGG
>JANOXZ010000663.1:0-10916 GCA_031418695.1 Synechococcales cyanobacterium VAR_35_metabat_10 | reverse complement strand
GCTGGAGAAAATCCGAATGGGTGCTTTCGTTGCTCGGTACTGTGGACATATAAAAATTTGTGATTGGAGTATATTCATTTCTATTCTTGTCGAGTATTATAACCATCGTCTCCAAAGCACTCAACAGCCTTTATGCCGATTATATAAGAGAAATTGGGAATCGACGGGGTGGCTAGCATTGTTCTAAGTGTTCTGTGATACTAAAGAGATACATTGAGGAATCTCAACTATCTACAATGGGATAGCTGGCGCTGGTGACGCAGAAGCCTATAATATCTGGTAAAGAAAAATAATATAAATATAGGTAATCGCTTGTGACTGCCACTACTTCATCGCCCACGCGGCGCGTCGTGTTTCCTTTTACTGCCATCGTAGGGCAAGAGGAAATGAAATTAGCTCTGCTACTCAATATTATCGATCCCTTTATTGGTGGGGTGATGATCATGGGCGATCGAGGCACCGGGAAATCTACTACCATCCGCGCTCTAGCCGATTTGCTGCCCGAAATTCCGGTGGTGGCCAATGACCCTTTCAACAGCCATCCTAGCGACCCAGACTTGATGAGTGATGAGCTGCGCCAGCTATTTTACGAGAACCAACAGGCTTTTCCGGTTAGCAGCAAAAAAGTACCGATGGTGGACTTGCCTCTAGGTGCCACTGAAGACCGGGTTTGTGGCACGATCGATATTGAAAAAGCGCTTTCGGAAGGGGTGAAAGCCTTTGAACCAGGGCTATTAGCCAAGGCCAACCGAGGGATTTTGTATGTGGACGAAGTCAACTTACTCGATGACCACTTGGTAGATGTATTGCTGGACTCGGCGGCTAGTGGCTGGAACACCGTAGAAAGGGAAGGAATTTCGATTCGCCACCCGGCTCGGTTTGTGTTGGTGGGTTCGGGCAACCCGGAAGAAGGAGAGCTACGCCCACAATTGTTAGATAGATTTGGAATGCACGCCGAGATTCGTACAGTCAAAGAACCGGTTTTACGGGTACAGATTGTGGAGCAAAGATCAGATTTTGATCGACAGCCCTATGATTTCTTGAATCAATATCAAAACCAGCAGACTGCCCTACAGGCCAAGATTGTAGAAGCCCAAGAACGATTGGAGCATGTTTCGATCGACTACGACCTGCGGGTAAAAATCTCAGAAGTCTGTTCAACCTGCGATGTGGATGGCTTACGGGGAGACATTGTGACTAACCGCACGGCCAAGGCTTTAGCGGCTTTTGAGGGGCGCACGGAGGTCACAGTAGATGACATTCGCCGGATTATTGCTCTTTGCCTACGTCACCGCTTACGCAAGGATCCTTTAGAATCGATCGACTCTGGAGTAAAGATCGACAAAATTTTTGCTGATGTATTTGGCACAGAGCTAGTAGAGCGTTTACCTGCTGGAGTAGCCTAATTTGAAATTTGATTAGAGTGAAATACTAAATTCTATAATCAGGCAACCGCGCTCAGCTATGTAGCTGGAAAGCCCTTACGATGGGGAGTTTGTTCGCGGAGCGTCTCCTCTTAGGAGTGGGGGTGCGTTTCCGCCCCTCAACGGGGGGTCTGGGGGTCGGAACCCCCAGATCACCATCTGGGTTCTACCAGAAACCACATCCTCAACCATTAATTCCCAAAACAAAAAGACCCCAAGAATTTCTTGAGGTCTTTTAAATAAAAAACTTAAACCAACGCAGTTGGTGATTCTTGCTTAGCCAAGAACTTCTCTAATTCAGTCAAAGCATCAGCATCAACTTTAGTTTGCATTGGGCAGAACTTCGGTCCACACATCGAGCAGAACTCCGCAGTCTTATAAATATCCGCTGGCAGAGTTTCATCGTGATACTCCTTCGCCCGCTCTGGATCCAAAGAAAGCTCGAACTGACGATTCCAATCGAAGTTGTAACGCGCCTTAGAAAGCTCATCGTCCCGATCGCGCGCCCCCGGACGATGACGACCAATATCCGCCGCGTGAGCAGCAATTTTGTAAGCAATCAAGCCATTGCGCACATCTTCGGCATTAGGCAAGCCTAGGTGCTCTTTAGGGGTCACATAGCAAAGCATTGCAGTACCATACCAACCAGCCATCGCCGCCCCGATCGCCGAAGTAATGTGATCGTAACCAGGAGCAATATCAGTTACTAATGGCCCCAACACATAGAAAGGAGCTTCCGAGCATTCTTCCATTTGCTTGCGCACATTGAACTCAATTTGATCCATTGGTACGTGGCCAGGGCCTTCGACCATTACTTGCACATCGTGCTCCCAAGCCTTGCGGGTGAGATTGCCCAAGGTCTTCAACTCAGCCAGTTGAGCTTCATCGGAAGCATCATGGGTACAGCCGGGACGCAGAGAGTCACCTAAGCTAAAGGACACGTCGTATCTTTTAAAGATTTCGATAATGTCGTTATAGCTGGTGTAAAGCGGGTTTTGCTTGTGGTGATGCAGCATCCACCGTGCCAAGATACCACCGCCACGCGAGACGATGCCGGTTAAACGATTGCGAACTAGAGGTAAATGCTCAATCAAGATACCAGCGTGGATGGTTTGGTAATCTACGCCTTGCTGAGCATGTTTTTCAATGATGTGCAAAAAGTCGTTGGCAGTGAGGTTCTCTACGTTGCCATGGACACTTTCCAGGGCTTGGTAAATGGGTACAGTGCCGATCGGTACTGGGGAATTTTTAATTACCGCCATCCGAATTTCGTCTAGGTTGCCACCGCCAGTGGTTAAATCCATGACGGTATCAGCGCCGTATTTAACTGCCAGAGCGAGTTTTTCTAGTTCTTCATCAATACCCGAAGAGTTGGGAGATGCACCGATGTTGGCGTTGACTTTGCAGCTAGAGGCAATTCCGATCGCCATTGGCTCCAAATTAGTGTGGTTGATGTTGGCCGGAATAATCATCCGTCCCCTTGCCACTTCGTCTTTGATCAAGTCTACTGGCAGTCTTTCTCGATCAGCCACATACTGCATTTCTTCAGTAATCACTCCTTTGCGGGCATAGTGCATTTGAGTAACATTGGCCTGACCAGCACGTTTGGCAACCCAGTTAGTACGCATCTTGAAATTCCTCTCATTAAAAAAACAGCTTCCCTCCGCTGGCATTACCCAGTCTCAGGTGCGAGGGTATTCTCTCAGCCCTGTTGAAACAGGACACCCCTAGCCATCACAGAATTCTAACACCGAGTTTGGGTTAGTTTCATCCTGTCAAAAAATTTAATCAAATCTATAGTCCAGGACTCACTTTTCGAGCCGGTATCTCGGCATTTTTCTAGTTTTGACATTGACTCAATTTGTTTTTGGCGAGGGTCGTCCGCCATTTTTTTAGCTAGTTTTACGAGTGGTAATTTCGCGGATTATATTGACCCGTCGATATCCATTGGCTTGCGGAGTATAGCGATCGAGCACATCATATTCAATCAATAGTTGCTCTTTGGGGTGTTTACTCAAAAAACAACCTTCGTTGCCATCGATTAAGAAAAGCTCTTTCCCATATTTGGTGGAGACCTCAGCATAAAAATAGTCACCCCATATGGTTTCAATCAATTTACCACGCACTTTTTTAGAAGTGATGATTTTATCTGGCAAATCTTTTTCTGCCTTATTAAACGAAGTGGGTTGACCATCATTAAGATTGGTAATAGATGCATGGTTGTAATTATTTCCCATCGCAGAGTATATTCTACTCGATTCATCTATTTTGAGTTGCCCTAAATCTATTTGCTCTAAACCAGGCATGAATTTTTGATATTCGCTGATCTGCAATGGCTTCCGAGCATGAGCTGGATTACCGCTCAATGTCCAAACAGAAAGCATCATAGACAGGACTACTTTGCCAATCAAGGATTTCATAGCAATAATTGATATTTAGGTGATAGTAATATTATCTAAGATTTTACTGATAATTTCGGAAGCCATCAGTAATTCTTCATCATTGATACAGTAGGGCGACCTCAGATATATTACGGAAGTCTACACTGTGATTGCTCGGATTATGTGATGAACTGCGATTTGTACTCGAAAAATAACCACAGTCCATTATTTAAATCACAGTCTAGACATATTCACTTCATTCAACCACCACTAACCCGACATTGGGACAAAATATAACGAAGCCGATCGTAGTCTTCTCTTAAAATCAAACTCAAATTACGACCCGCTGCAATCAGCCAATCTCGATCGAACTGCCGCATTTTATACACAGTCCTCATTGCCGCTGCGGTCAAAGCATCCGAAGGTGCCCCGGCTACTTCCAATAATGGTCGCAGAAAGTCGAACTGCTCACTGAAAGCTACTACTTCTTCTGGAGGGCATTCATAGACCGACTGGTGAATTTGCGGAGGGCGTGGTGGTAAATATTGCATATATCGTCCTAGCGGATCGGCATAGCCCACAATGATCGATTTGAACTCAGTTTTAAGCATCGCAAAAATCTGGGGTTGTTCTTCGCGCAACTCCTCGATCGATAAACCCAAAGCTCTGGCACGGTGTACAGAATCGATCGGAGCAGTGGTAGCTGCATAGACCACCCCTAAAATTTGGTTGCCAGTTTCTTCGTCTTTAGCTTTCACAAAACTACCAAAATCGGGCATGGTAGCCAGTTTTAGTTCTTCCGAAGACAGGCACTGAGATAAAAACTCGGTGGTGCTGGTTTCGATTACTTCCGCAATGTGTGTAGGGTGGCGGGGACTCCCGGAGAACTGGGGTAGAGGTAAACGCATAATGACATCGAAAATCAGTAGCTTTATTCTATCTGGTTAAGTCGATCGCCATACCTTAAATTACTTATGCCCAGCAATCAGTGTAATGAGGTAATAGTTAAAGAAAGGTATCAAGCCAAGATAAAGTAGGATCAACCAACACTTTTTTAGAGTTGTATAAAGTCTTTTGCTTTTGCCAAGTTGATTGAATTTTGTCCAATGAAAGACCAACACGTACAGACAAAATGGTATAGATATTATTGTTATTGATGATAATGTTTCTATTGTCAGATTACCTAATTCCCACGTTGCAAAGAAGTCAAGCACTGCTATAGACATCTTCAGCACCGTTAATATGATACATACCAATGTAGCTAACGATATCAACAAATTGAGGAAATGATTTTGAGACTTAGCTGATTTCATACGCAGTTTTCTACCTAATAATTACTGTTCTGGCATTTTGTTCGTAATCGTGAAGAGATTACCGATTCTGAAGCAATTAAAGTGTTGTAATGTAGTATTTGAAATTCTTCGCGTAATCATACCTCAAAGTTTGTCCAGGATCAATAACTGTGATGATTTGGCTGTGAGCAATGCTTCCTAGATTTTTTTGATTTACCATATCCGCCTGCTGATAAAATGGAGCGTTGTCGATTTTATGAGCGAAATTCAGCATGGCAGGACTCTTGGACGGAAAAGTATCGATCGTCACCGGGGCTTCCCGGGGTATTGGTAAGGCTACAGCTCTAGAGTTAGCCACCCAAGGCTCTAAAGTGGTGGTGAACTATGCCAGCTCTAGCAGTGCCGCCGATGAAGTGGTTGCCAAAATTATAGGATCCGGGGGAGAGGCGATCGCCGTTCAAGCTGATGTATCTAAAACAGAAGAAGTCGATCGGCTATTTGCTACCGTCATGGAAAAATGGGGACGGGTGGATACTTTGGTAAACAATGCAGGCATCACCCGTGATACTTTGCTGCTGCGCATGAAGCTAGAAGAATGGCAAGCAGTGATTGACTTGAATCTTACTGGAGTTTTTCTCTGTACCAAAGTCGCTAGTAAAATTATGCTTAAGCAAAAATCTGGGCGAATTATTAACATCACTTCGGTTTCTGGTTTGATGGGCACCCCTGGACAAGCCAATTACAGTGCAGCCAAAGCAGGCGTGATTGGTTTTACTAAGACTGTTGCCAAAGAACTTTCTAGTCGAGGGATTACAGTAAATGCCGTAGCCCCTGGATTTATCTCTACCGATATGACTGCCGATCTGAAATCTGAGGGAATTTTACAATTTATTCCTTTAGGCCGTTATGGTGAGCCAGAAGAAATAGCCGGAATGATTCGCTTTTTGGCCGCAGATCCAGCCGCTGCCTACATTACTGGTCAGACGTTTAATGTGGATGGTGGGATGGTTATGCACTAGGTTTAAGGGGAATATGAGAATCTCAGATGGGCGATTTCATGAGTCTCTCCCTACCTCAGATCAAAAAGATTAAAGTGAGACATTGAAAAAACTGACATCTTTGTTAAGATTAATTAATCTTATTAAAATTTTAATTTAGCCTAATCTGGCGATATATCAATCTATCTGGCTCTTTTTTGGGGTCAAATGGCTGCTGTATCTCTATGAGTGACTGAATTACAATAGATTGCCATACATCCATATATTCATATACCTCCGAATCGATGCAGCTTACTATGACACCGCCGACTGAGATAACGACTGAGACAATGTGGTCCGCCGCCGAACACAACATTGCCCAAAGCGCTTTTGAGACTGCTTATACCCGCGAAATCGAAGCTTTAATGCTAGATGTGCGCAAGCAGTGTACTTCGATCGATGGTTTAGAACAGGTTTGGAAGCTCAATGACTTCTTAAACTCTAAACGCCACGAAATTGAAGGGAAGTATGATTATCGGGAACCAGCCTTGGTTTTTGTCTTTGCAACTCTGCTGCACGACGGTTGGTTGAGTATGGATGACCTCTGTGGGTTGGATCGGCTCAAACTAGATAAAATTTCGGCACTTGCTAATATGTAGATTGGCAAACCTGCCACTCATAAAAGTATGGAAATCCGTGAAATTGGTGAAGCAGGGCTGTTAAGGCTAATCTTCCCGTATTGTTTACCAGGCACCGTTGGCGATGACGCAGCGGTGCTTGCGTTTGCCGGTGAAAATTTGGTGGTGACTACCGATGTGCTGGTTGATCGAGTGCATTTTAGTGATCAGACTACCTCGGCTCAAGATGTGGGCTGGCGATCAGCTGCGGCGAATCTATCTGATTTGGCGGCGATGGGAGCGATTCCTTTGGGTATTACTGTCGGCCTGGGTCTGCCACCAGATACCAATGTTCAATGGGTTGAAGATTTGTATCGGGGGTTAAATGCCTGTTTAGAGCGCTACGATACGGGCATTGTGGGCGGTGATATCTATCGATCGACGGTGCGGACAGTGGCAATTACGGCTTTTGGACGCGTAGAAAGTTCATCGGTGATTCGGCGAGATGCCGCTGTACCCGGTGCGGCGATCATTGTGACGGGCGATCATGGCAAGTCGAAGGCGGGTTTAGAGTTATTGTTGGATGTGACTTTAGGGAAAGATTTGAATCTGATCGATCGACAAGAATTAATTCGCGCTCATCAACGTCCAGTGCCCAGGTTGGATGTAGTGCCCATGATTACTAAGTTACAGTCGGAGTTTGTGGCGGGGATGGATAGTAGTGACGGCTTGTTGGATGCGATTTCTCAACTTTGTCGGGCTAGTGGGGTGGGGGCGAGGATCGATCGATCGGCGATCTCCATTCCTTCAGGGTTAGCGAGGTTGACACAGAATCCGATCGATTGGGTGATGGGTGGCGGTGAAGATTTTGAGTTAGTGCTTTGTTTACCTGTCTCTGTTGCCCATGCTTTAGTGGAATTAATTGGTGGGACAGCAGCAATTATTGGCGAAACCACAGCAACACCAGAGATTTTATTGGTAAATGACGGGACAGAGATTTTATTAAATTCCAGTAGTCAGTTTCAGCATTTTGGTAACTAAGGTGGTTTCCCTTAAATAAAATACCGGCTATTTTAAAAGTTTAGTTGGCTGAGCGGAGTCGATAGCGTAGCGTCGCCTTTCGGCGATAGCCAACGGCAATGGTACACTCATTCCTGGGAATCACCTAAGAATCTGTTATGCCAAAGGTGCCCAATAACGGCAAAACTTTTTTGGTTAACAATGTCACCAATTCTGGCTGCATGTATTCGTAGTTATCCAAAATATCTAGGCAAATGATGCGTTTGTTGTGCAGCTCCGATTGGAATTTGGTGCGTAGCTTGCGCAGATGGGTCTTTTCCATCACAAAGATAATGCCTGCCCATTGAATGGCTTCAATCCCTAGTGGGGTTTCGGCATCCCGATCGACCCCTGCCGAATCCACTTCTAACCCTGCATATTCAGTAAATATCGCCTCAGCCGTAGGGCTACGCAACATGTTTTTACCACAGACAAACAGTAGCTTGAGATTTCCCATGCTCATTCTCCCAACAATTAAAGCCTAATCGATCGCTGCGATCAATTTTAGTTCGTACAAATTTTCTAAATCATTCATATTCCACCCTCAATTCATCATGCAGGTCGTTAATTGTACAACAAGTTTCCCTGAATATTTTTGTAGTGAACCCCCTCATGTGTTAATAACCATTGTTTGCGATCTAAGCCCCCAGCATAACCAGTGAGTTTTGCTTTAGCCCCAATCACCCGATGACAAGGCACTACGATCGCCACCGGATTTAATGAATTTGCCATGCCCACCGCTCTTGATGCTGTGGGTTTGCCCAATTGAGTCGCTAGTTCTCCATAAGTAAGCGTTGCACCCACTGAAATTTTTCGTAGACCATCCCAAACCAACTGCTGAAAATCAGTTCCTCCGGCGTTGACCGGAATATTATTTAAAGCACTAAAATCCTCAGCCAAATAAGCCTGAATCTTGCTACTGAAACCCTGGGGATCGATCAATTCTACTAATTCTACCGATTCATAGCGTTTCTGTAATAACCTTATCATTCGCGCTTCGTAGTCTGCAAAATCTAAGGCACAAAGACTCTCACCATCAGAAACCAAGAGTATAATACCCATAGGGGAAGTAATTCGATCTAGTAAAAGTTTCATGATTAATAGTTGATAGTGACAATTTGAAATCTTGGTTGAGTTATCTTGCTAGCCATAGTTTAACCAAAATAGTCTTGAATCCATTTCCCCCATAGTTATAAACCCCAATACCGAATTCTTTCCTGCAACCAACCTTCCTTCTTCCATCGATCGAGTGCCCCGGCTACAAACTCTCTTAGCTCTCGATGCTGTATGCCTTTGGGCATAGCGATCGCCAATGATTCTACATTCAGCTTTTCGGCCAACAATCGATAACCTTGAGGAAATTCTTGCACCCAACCCACCAACAAACTATAATCTGCCACAAAAGCCACTACTTTCCCTTCATCTAATAATCTTTTTGCTGCCTCGTAACTACCTACCGGCACCAACTTCACTCCTAATACCTGATTTGCTATCGGATAAGAACTAACTGAAGACTGAATCACTGCTACCGGTTGCCCAGCTAAATCAGCTAGCTTTCTCACCTTACTATTATTCGTCAATATCCCGGTGCCATCTTGATAGTAAGGCTGACTAAAATCTACTACTCGCGATCGACCACGATTTATTCCTAATCGGGCAATAGTTACGTCTACTCGGCGATCGAACAATACTTGCAATCGATCTTGATTATTGATCGGTACCAACTCTACCCGATCAGACTGACCCAAAATTTCTGTTGATAATCGCTGGGCGATATCTATTTCCAATCCCTGTAAACGCCCTTGTCGATCCTTAAATCCTAACGGGCGAGTATTGTCCTTCACGGCTACAATCAAACGTCCTCGCTGCCTGACACCTTTCAGGGTTTCTGCCGAAACAGCAGGAGTCAGACAAAACAAAGTCAGCCCCAGTACTAAAAAGATCCGAAGCTGACTTTGCATGGAGTATTCTCCTGAATTTACTTAGCAGTACTGACTAGTTAGCAGCCATTGCTAACTTCACCACTTGCTCAAATCCGGCCATATCTTGAATTGCCATTTGCGCTAGCATCTTGCGGTTCAGTTGAATATTGGCTGTCTTCATGCCACCAATCAGACGACTGTAAGTAGTGCCGTGCATTCTGGCCGCAGCATTTACCCGAGCAATCCACAGACGACGGAAATCACGTTTCTTTTTACGCCGATCGCGGTAAGCATTCCGCAGGGCTTTCATGACCTGCTGGTTGGCTACGCGGAACAGTTTAGAGTGAGATCCTCTGAAACCGCTGGCTAGTTTTAAAATTTTGTTGCGATGTTTGCGGGCAACATTACCGCGCTTTACTCTGGTCATTTATTTGGAGGTGTTAGTCGATGGTGATTTGGTTTTGATGGCTCTACGGTGTAAGAGATTAATAAAAATCTCGATTCCTCAAGCTACCAAGCTAACTGAGAATCTGTAAGTCGAGCTTACAAATATGGCAACATGCCGCGTACCCGATCGGTATCTACTTCGCTGACAAGCGCAATCTTAGAAAGATTCCGGCGACGAGTAGGACTCTTGTGAGCTAGTAAGTGGCTCTTGAAAGCCTTGCGGCGCATGATTTTGCCGGTGCCGCTGGCGCGAAACCTTTTGGCGGCAGCGCGGCGGGATTTGAGTTTAGGCATGATTTATCTTAAATTGGTAAGACTCAATCTACAAGTCTACAGCATACAGAAGTTCCCTGGCAACCCCAGCCCGGTGCGTACCGCTGGTTCAAAAATGCCTGTGATATTTTCACGCGCCAGAACCATGCTGGGCAAAGGATAGTTGCCATAATTGCGGCCAATATCTGCCGGGAAAATATCTTTGTTGGATAAAGAAACCCAATAGCCACCTGCTGCGTGAAAAATCGGCCAGACTGCTGCTAAGTCCCAAATTTTAGGCGTAGACTCTACTGCCCCCATCATGAAACCGGCGGCTACTGATAAGAAGCTGTAGGTGGTCACACCCACCATGCGCAGCTTGGCGGGCACTCGATGCTGAACAATGGCAGTACTGCGGGCACAAATTCCAAATAAGTGGCTGCTACTGGGCTGATCGCTGGTGGTGTGGATGGGTTTACCGTTTAACCAGGCTCCGGTGGGCATTTCGAGTCCGCTCTCCCCTGGCCAGTAGCCATAGAAAGATT
>JANOXZ010000662.1:0-1538 GCA_031418695.1 Synechococcales cyanobacterium VAR_35_metabat_10 | reverse complement strand
CCGGCTGCAATACAACACCGTCGCCTCGGGCGCGATGAAGCTGCTCAATGCACTCGAAGAGTTCGCGCCTGACGGCAGCCCGGCATCGAGCGCTGCGCTGCGCGAAGGCCTGTCAGTGCTGCTGCGCACCCTGTACCCGGTATGCCCGCATGTGGCCCACGTGCTGTGGCATGAACTCGGCTTCGCGGCAAAGCTCGGCGACCTGCTCGATGCGCCGTGGCCGCAGGTTGACGAAGCCGCGCTGTTGCAAGACGAGATCGAACTGGTGCTGCAGATCGCCGGCAAGACGCGGGGCGCGATCCGTGTGCCCGCGGGTGCCGACAAGGCGGCGATCGAAGCGGCGGCCCTGGCCGCGCCCGAGTTTGCCAAGTTCGCCGAAGGCCAGGCCGTGCGCAAGGTCGTCATCGTGCCGGGCCGCTTGGTCAACGTCGTCGTCTGATGCAACGACGCCACTTGCTCCTGGTGGCCGCTGCCGCAACAACGGGTTGCGGCTTCGAGCTGCGCCAGGCACCCAAGTTGCCCTTTCGCAGCGTGGCGCTGGTCGGCTTCGCGCCGAATTCACCTGTCGCGGCGTCGATCCGCCAGCAACTCACGGCCAGCACCGTCCAGGTGATCGACGCGCCCGGCCGTGCCGATCTGGTGCTTGAGGCCCTGGCCGACACGCGCGAAAAGAGCGTCGTGGCCTCAACGGCCGCTGGCCAGGTGCGCGAAGTGCAGTTGCGCGTGAAGCTGCGTTTTCGCGCCGTCACACCCAGCGGCCAAGTCTTGCTGCCCGTCGATGAGCTGCTGCTGACGCGTGACATGAGCTTCAGCGAAACCGCGGCCCTGGCCAAAGCCCAGGAAGAAGCGCTGCTGTACCGCGCCATGGAAGACGACGTCGTGGCTCAGGTGATGCGCCGGCTGTCGGCCATCCAGCCCCGCTGAACGCACGGCCGCGTCACTGCCCGCATGCTGCTCAAAGCCGATCAACTCAGCGTCCACCTGGCCAAGGGCATGCGCCCGCTGTACACGGTTTATGGCGACGAGCCGCTGCTGGCACAGGAAGCGGGCGACGCCATCCGGGCCGCGGCGCGCGCCGCGGGGTACGCGGAACGCAAGGTCTTCACGGTCGGCAAAGCTGCGCACATCGACTGGAGCGCCCAGCTCGGTGCGGCGCAGGCGATGAGCCTGTTTGCCGAGCGCCAGTTGATCGAGCTGCGCATCCCCTCGGGCAAGCCGGGCAAGGAGGGCTCCGAAGCCTTGCAACGCTACTGCGAAGCGCTTGGCTCGGACGACGTGCTGACCCTGATCCAGTTGCCCAAACTCGATTTCCAGCAGCAAAAGAGCGGCTGGTTTCTGGCGCTCGATGCAGCCGGCGTGATGCTGCGCGTGGACCCGGTCGAGCGGCGCGAACTGCCGGCCTGGATCGCGCGGCGCTTGGTCGCCCAGGGTCAGCGGGTGGCCGATGGCGAAGCCGGCCAACGCACGCTGGCGTTCTTTGCCGACCGCGTCGAGGGCAACCTGCTGGCTGCGCACCAGGAGTTGCAGAAGCTCGCCCT
>JANOXZ010000661.1:0-13331 GCA_031418695.1 Synechococcales cyanobacterium VAR_35_metabat_10 | reverse complement strand
ACATCCGAAAGTCGATCGGCTTGATGTTGAGAAGTAATGATCGATCCAGAGGGTACAAATTTACCCGGTGGAATTTCTACGTCCTGAATTAGGGCGTGCATCATTACAATGCAACCATTGTTGATTTTGGCGTTGAACACTGTGGAACGAAAGCCGATAAAGCAATCGTCACCCACATAAGCAGGCCCATGAATCAGCGCCATGTGAGTCAAAGAAGTATTGTCACCTACCCAAACTGAGTAAGATTCATTATCATCTCCAACGACCCGACCCTGTTCTAGACCATGGATGACTACGCCATCCTGAATATTGGTGTTCGCCCCAATCACAAAGGGAGTGCCTTCATCAGCCCGGATAGAAGTACCGGGCGCAATCATTACATTCGCCCCAATTCGCACATCGCCAATGATATTAGAAAAAGCATGGGCGTATGCAGTTGGGTGAATACTCGGCTCGGCTAAGCCGCTAGACCACGGTGTGGGCGGAGCTGCGGCGGAGTTACTCCGGACTGCCACCATTATTTCAATCCTCCTTATATAGACGTATTAACTACGATTACCCAGCATCTTTTTTGCTGTAGAGCGATCGACTACCCAAATTAACGGTGTCGATAATCCCTACCACTGCTGCGTCTAAGGAACGGTCTTCATATCCAGAAACTTTCCGAGCAGCGCTACCAATACTGATCAACACCCACTCCCCAATTCCTGCTCCCACTAAGTCAGCAGCTACCTCATACTCGGGCAGCGTTTCGCCGTTTTCGTCCATGTACTGAACAAACAAAAGCTTCACGCTACCTAAACTAGGATCTTTGACTGTGCTAACGACCGTACCCAGAGCCTTCGCAATTCTCATCTTAAGCGCGGCTCGAAGGACGAATGCCGCTAACGCTTTCGCGGAAAGATTCTACTGCATCGGTGTAACGGATAGGCAGTACAAATTCTAAGTTTTCATGAGGACGAGCAATGATGTGAGTGGAAAGAACCTGACCACCGTTTACGCGCTTAACGCTTTCTACGCCAGCAGCTACAGAAGCTTGTACTTCAGATACATCACCACGCACGATTACAGTAACGCGACCGCTACTGATCTTTTCGTAACCTACCAAGGTAACGCGGGCGGCTTTCACCATAGCGTCAGCGGCTTCTACAACTGCGGGGAAACCAAGAGTTTCAATCATTCCAACTGCGATCGCCATAGTTTTGCTCCAATTTTAGTTAGTTTAGCTTTTCAGATTTTGTGATTATTTCTATTGACCAATCATTACATCCGGAACTGTTCAACAGCTTCGGTATAACGAATAGGTAATACAAATTCCAAGTTTTCGTGGGGACGAGCAATGATGTGAGTGGAAATCACTTCACCACCATTAACGCGCTTGGCAGATGCTACACCAGCAGCAACTGAAGCTTGTACTTCAGATACGTCACCACGCACGATGACAATTACGCGGCCACTACCAATTTTTTCGTAGCCTACTAAGGTAACGCGAGCGGCTTTCACCATCGCATCAGCGGCTTCCACTAGAGCTGGAAAGCCTAAGGTTTCAATCATTCCAACGGCAACTGCCATAATTTCTACTCTATTTTTAACTTAATTAATTAGTTTAGCTGTGTTCGGGGGCTTCTTTTGGTCTAAATTCGGCTAGCCTACATGCGGAATCTTTCCACATCTTCGGTGTAACGAATCGGTAATACAAACTCTAAGTTTTCGTGAGGACGAGCAATGATGTGAGTGGAAACAATTTCACAACCCATAACACGCTTGGCTGACTCAACACCAGCAGCAACAGAAGCTTGTACTTCAGATACATCACCGCGCACGATGACAATAACTCGGGCACTACCAATTTTCTCGTAGCCCACCAGGGTCACACGAGCTGCTTTCACCATGGCATCAGCAGCTTCTACGAGCGCTGGGAAACCTTTGGTTTCAATCATTCCTATTGCAATAGACATTCTTAGAGGAACTCCTCAATATTAATTCAGTTAGCTATTTCTTTATTTTTAGCGCACTGTTAAACCAGGTTTCACAGACACGAAAAGAGCAAGCTTAAGCTGAAGTTAGCAAAAGCTAGACATTTTCGGAAAATTAGTAAAGCCTAAAATTGCACGAGCGCCACGATCAACAATACAGTTTAGGTGTTCAATTTGGCAATATAATAAACAATTATTCTTTTTGATTTTGCCTATAAGTTAGACTAATGACTGCTGGCGGCCTCTTGCTGTTTAAGTCCCAGCAAAAATGCCAAAATCATAGTATTTACTCTATGCTGAATTCGATATATCGGTATAGATGCATTAAAGGTACACACAGTCATAGAAATTGGTGGTTTGTGGCTAGAGGTCGTCTTTGTTCCCATAGCGTCTCTGGACAAGAATCAAAAATCTTTCAATTAACTTGAGATAGTTGAAGAAATGTGAAACACTGTTAAGAACCTTAAAACAATCAGGCTTACTGCGTTCAGCCTCTCTCTGAGAGGCTTTGGGTTGGCCTTAAAAATTATTTTTAACACCTTATATATTTTAGTTGGACACAATTTATGGAGCATCTGCTAATAAACACTGGTTGGTGGATACCTTGTTATGGCTTTGTCGGAGCTATCCTGACCATTCCCTGGGTGACTAGATTGGTAAGGCGGACGGGGCCAAGACCAGCAGCCTATTTGAATATTTTAATGACAGTGCTGGCCTTTATTCATGGCAGTTTGCTGTTTCGTCAAGTTTGGAATCATACTCCTTACCATTTGGTCTTTAATTGGTTGACCGTAGCCGGTCTAGAACTGAACCTGACCTTCGAGCTATCTTCGGTCAGCGTGGGAGCCATGGAATCGGTGACGGGTTTGAGCTTGTTGGCTCAACTGTTTGCCTTGGGATACATGGAAAAAGATTGGGCTTTGGCCAGGTTCTTTGCTTTGGTAGGCTTCTTTGAAGGCGCGATGAGTGCAGTAGCCATTAGTAATTCACTGTTAGTCAGTTATGGCTTGCTCGAATTACTGACTCTTTCGACTTATTTATTGGTAGGTTTTTGGTACGCTCAGCCATTAGTCGTAAAAGCAGCCAGAGATGCTTTTTTGACCAAGCGGGCGGGCGACATTATTTTGTTTGCCGGGGTGATTGCTTTATCTAGCATGGCTGGTAGTCTAGATTTTGATGATTTGTATGAGTGGTGTGAGACTACTCATATTTCGATGCTGACCAAAACCCTGATTGGTTTGGCTTTGATTGCAGGTCCGATCGGCAAATGTGCGCAATTCCCTTTACACCTATGGCTCGATGAAGCGATGGAAGGCCCTAACCCGGCTTCGATTCTGCGGAACTCAGTGGTGGTGACGGGTGGAGCTTATATTTTGATCAAGGTTCACCCCATTTTGTATCTGTCGCCGTTTGTTACCGATACTTTGATTTTGATTGGGACAGTAACGGCCATTGGAGCAACTTTGGTATCGATCGCCCAAATAGATATCAAACGCACCATCTCTTATTCCACCAGTGCTTACTTGGGATTGGTGTTTATTTCGATCGGAGCGAAGTGGATTAACTTTGCTTTGTTCTTGCTGTTTGCCCATGCGATCGCCAAAGCGTTGATTTTTATGAGCGTCGGCTGCGTGATTTTGACTACTAATAACCAGAACGTGACGGAATATGGCGGTTTAGGTAAGAGTATGCCCGCTACCACCATTGCTTACGTAGTAGGCACCTTAGCTATGACTGGGGTATTTCCTTTGGGGGGCTTTTGGGCATTCCAAGAAGGCTTTGATGCTTTCCGAGTAGATTATCCCTGGCTGATCGGGGTGTTGCTATTAGTCAATGGCTTAACGGCTTTTAATTTGACTCGGGTTTACGGTTTGGTATTTTTGGGTAAAAGTCAGCCCAAGACTCGCAGGGCACCAGAAGTACCTTGGCCACTGGCCTTGCCGATGGTATTTTTGACTATCTTTACTTTGATGGCTCCGATCGCGATGTCCAGATTAGCTTTGTTGCCAGATTTGGATGATATGAGCCTGTTGCAGATTGGTTCGATCAGTTTGTCGAGTGTGGTGGGTTTTGCCGTTGGGGCTTTGCTATACTTCAATCCTGATCGACAGCCTATGAAATTCCCTTTCCCCAAAGTTCAAGATATGTTGGCGCAGGGCTTTTATATCGAAAAGCTCTATAACAACACGATCGTTTGGTTGATTTATCAACTTTCTCAACTTACGGCTTGGGTCGATCGCTATGTGATTGAAGGCTTAGTGAACTCTGTAGGTGTGGCCACCATTTTTGGTAGTGAAGGTTTGAAATACGGCACATCTGGACAGGTGCAGAGCTATTTCTTCACAATTACTTTTGGAGCAGGCGCACTGGGTTTGATGGTGGTCTGGCTGTTCTGGTAATTTAATTTTGATTTTAGTAGTAACGATTTCGGGTGGTGATTATGCTTAGTGTTTTATTGGTAGTTCCGGTGATCGGTGCAGCATTGGCGGCTTGGTGGCCGGGGCAAACCCGATCTATTGCCTCGGTGATCGCTTTAGCGGTGATTGGCTGGACGGTGTTTTTGTTAACCCAATTCAATTTGGGTGAACCAGGGATGCAGTTTGTGGAAGATTTTACCTGGATTGATTCTTTAGGGTTGTCTTACAAACTAGGGATTGATGGTTTGTCTTTGCCGTTGGTGGCCTTAAATAGTCTGTTGACTTGGGTGGCTATCTATAGCAGCGATGAAAAGATCGATCGGCCACGTCTTTACTACAGTCTGATTCTGCTATTGAATGCGGCGGTGACTGGGGTATTTTTGGCGCAAGATTTATTGCTGTTCTTTATTTCTTATGAGCTAGAGCTGATTCCTCTGTATTTGTTGATTGCGATTTGGGGCGGTCAAAAGCGTGCTTATGCCGCTACGAAGTTTTTGATCTACACAGCATTATCTGGGGCGTTGATTTTAGCAGCTTTCTTAGGGTTAGCCTGGTTCGGTGGTAGTAATAGTTTTACTTACAATCCTACTTTGGCTCATGCTTTGCCTTTGAGTCAGCAATTCTTGTTGTTAGGGGCGCTGTTGTTAGGTTTTGGTATCAAGATGCCATTGTTTCCTTTCCATACTTGGTTGCCCGATGCTCACGTTGAGGCTTCCACGCCGATTTCGGTGTTACTGGCTGGAGTGTTGTTGAAACTAGCTACTTATGGAATTTTGCGCTTCTGCGTTGGTCTGTTTCCTGACGCTTGGCAAGTGGCCGCTCCCTGGTTGGCCATCTGGGCGATCGTTAGTGTGTTGTACGGAGCATTGATGGCGATCGCTCAAAAAGACATGAAAAAGATGGTGGCCTACAGCTCTGTCAGTCACATGGGCTATATTTTGCTGGCCGCAGCAGCCAATACTCCCCTCAGTTTTTCGGCAGCGATGATCCAAATGGTCAGCCATGGTCTAATTTCAGCGGCGCTGTTTCTTTCGGTAGGTGTGGTTTACAAGAAAGCTGGCACCCGCGATATCACTGTACTAGAAGGCTTACTCAACCCCGAACGCGGAATGCCGGTGATTGGGAGCCTAATGATATTGGGTGTAATGGCTAGCGCCGGAATTCCCGGAATGGTCGGATTTGTCGCGGAGTTTCTGATTTTCCGTAGTACTTTCCCGGTATTCCCCATTCCAACTTTGCTTTGTATGATTGGTACTGGTTTAACAGCGGTCTATTATTTGTTATTGATTAATAAAGCTTTTTTTGGTCGTCTGTCACCCCAAGTTCAAGACCTGGAAGTAGTAACTTGGCGGGAACGCTATCCAGCGATGATTCTAACTGGAGCGATTATTCTATTTGGGTTTATTCCTGGTTGGATTACTCGTTGGAGTGAATCAACTATTTTAGCTACGCTTCAACCCCCAGCTATTATTGCTACTGTCGCCACTATTAATCCTCCTACTCTTCAGCCATGACTATTACTACTTCTCGTCATCCCCTAGCGGCCTATATCGATCGGTTTTATAATGGCCAAAGCTTTTTGCCCGATAATCCTGAGAATGTGAAGGAAGTCGTAGGTATTTTGGAAAGCTATGGCTATGTGTTAGAGGCTTACCAAGAAAATCTTCAACATATTGCCGATCGGGAGTTTCTCACGATTTTTCCATTTTTTAAATATTTTAATAATGGAATATCTAGTAGCCAGCTCTTTAAGCATTTCGCACACGATCGAATTAATTTTGAGTACGCCGAATATTGCATGAAGGTCATGCTCTGGCACGGTGGTGGCAAACTAGAAGAATATGTGGAGTCTGATGATTTTCGGCAGTTGATTGAGTTAGCTATTCAAGCAAAAATCAAAGGGAATCCCGTCAACCAACTGCTCCATCGTCTATTCCCAGAGTTTTTACCAGAGCAAGTTCGGCAGATGGTTTATTACAATGCTCTTGGCCAATTTTGGCAGGTGATGTATGCACTGTTTTTGAATTTGGGCAAAGTTTATGATCAAGGAAAAGTAACTACAATTCCAGATGTGGTTGATTTTATTAAGGCTGGATTGGTTGCGGCAGCGGGGAATCCCATTGTTTATGCGGTGCAGATCGGCAGTGAAAACTATGATATTTTACCTCGATCGGCGAATCTAACTTTTTTGATGGATGTGGCGGTGCCTTATGTAGAAGCAGTGTTCTTTCGGGGCACGCCGTTTTTGGGCACGGTTTCTTACAATGCTCAGGCTGGAGAAATACCCTTGGAGCAAAGTGCTTTCACCTACGGTGCTCTATATGCCGATCCGCTACCGATCGGGGGTTCTGGGATTCCGCCCACGTTGTTGATGCAGGATATGCGCCATTATTTACCAGATTATCTGCATAAGATGTATCAAAGTACTAAGCGTCAAGAAAATGATTTGCTGGTAAAAATCTGTCAGAGTTTCCAAAAGTCCATGTATTGCGTAACCAGCGCTACGATTTTGGGTTTGGCTCCCCATGATTTAAAGACTACCGACGCTCAGGAACAAGCAAATAACTTAGCTTATTTTGAGGGCTGGATGGATCGGTTTCTTACTTCGCAGTTAAGAAATATTCAAGATTAGTTGAGCCGACAGTTTCAAACTTCTCTCTTAAAATCTATTTCTTTTTGCCAGTAATCGTGGCACCTTGGTCGGTGAGATCGATTTTTTCGATATCGAGATTGCGGAACTGTAGGTAGTTAGTCACGTTTTCTTCTAAAGTCGATCGAGATACTCCTAATTGTTTAGCAACATCATTTAATGGCAGTTCCACTTTGCCAATCTGGAGTTTGCTATCAGGGGCAAGTTGAGGCTGTCCATCTTTGACTGACAGTTTACCTGCAACTCCTATGTATACAGGCTTGCCGCGCAGTTGCGGCATTATTTTGAGCAGTCGCCCCATCATTTCGGTGCGGGAGCTAGAGGGCATATTTTCTAATTCAGCTAAGTCTACGATCGCCCCAGTCCGAATTTGGTCTTGTTGAATTTGGGTTTTAATTCCTTTCACTGCTGGAGGTAAAGCTTTGGTTTCACCATTCTTGTTGGTCAGACTAGCTACGATTAAATTATCTACTTCTGCGGCAGTTAACTTCTCCTGCACAGCCCCGGGCTTGGCTGTTTTGATTTTTTCTTGAATGGCGGTAGCTGTGCGTGGGGTCGGAGTTGGTGAAGTTGACGGTATTGAGTCGGGTGGCTGAGTAGGTTCTGGTTTATCTGTGTACCAATCGGGCAATTCGCTGGCGCGCTGCACATAGAAGTAGGCGATACCAACAGTGAGGCCGATCAAACAAAGCGCAGCAAGGGCAATAATTTTCTTCATGGGATCTAAAATTTTACTAGCTTGCCTAAAGCTCAGGTAAGATCAAGCAATCCTTTTCACGATAACTGATGACCAGCTCAATTGGGGTTGCCTCTAAACTATTTTGTCGAATGGCCAAGGGTTCGCCAATGATCGATATGGCGCAGCTTACGCTCAAAGCTGGACAGGGAATTGAGGGCGATATCCATGCTAACCCGATCAGTCCCAGGCAAGTATTAATTGTGCGGCAGGAAGATTTAAGCAAAGGATCTGTGGGTCATGGCCCGATCGAAGATATCCAACCAGGGCAGTTTGGTGAAAACCTGGTGATTACTGGAGTTTCTGCTAGCGAGTTTGTGCCAGGAGCAAAGCTGGAGTTTGCGGGTGGTGCGGCAATTCGGTTGACTTTTTACTGTGAGCCTTGCAAAAGAATTGCCAACTTGGTGTGGTCAATCAAAGATATTGAGCAGAAACGCGGGATTTTGGGTGTAGTGGTTCAAGATGGTGTGTTAAAAGCAGGCGAAGATTTTAAAATTCAATCTGGTGCTTTCACAGCATTATCGGAAATCCCCTATCAGCGGTTCTTAGATTTTTTGGGTCAGGTGCCAGCAGGTAAAGTAGTTACTTATTCATCGGTGTTGGTGGGTATTGGAGTCGATCGAGGATACCTACGGGCAATTCCTGGCTATCTACGCAAAGCAGCAGCAGTCGGATATCCAGCCCACCGAGTTTTAGATTCTAAAGGGTACTTGACTCCGCATATTGATGATCAAAGAGATCGACTATTGGCCGAAGGAATAGAAATAATCAAAGATGCTGATAAATTCTGGGTGCCGATCGGTAAATATTTATGGAGTAGCAGCTATTTTTGATTCCATTGGCCTTGTCTCTAATATAATTCCTCGATCAAACAATTCAATTCTTAGCTCCTCCAGCATATCGATCGCGGTAATGTCATTCTTAGACATTTCTCTGGTTTCCAAAATCAACTTCTGAATTTTGGGGCTATCTATAACTGTTTCCATCAGGCCACCTCGCAGATCCTCTGCATTAGCAAAGCATAGTGGCGCATCGTAGCGATAAACTAGAACGTCAATATCTTGATCAATCACTGTTACTTGAGGATGCAACAATCGCCATAGCAATTCTAATAGAGACAAACCTACGGCAATGATTACCCCGATCGTGATATCAGTAAATATCACCCCAACCAAAGTAACGATCGCTAAACCAAATTCATTCCGCCGAAACTTATATAGCCTGATGAATTCTGGAATATCAATTAACCGGGTAGCTGCAAAAATCAGCAAGGCTCCTAAAGCTGCCTTGGGAAAAACAGCCAGCACCGGACGTAAAAATAACAATTCAAAAACCACTACGACCAATGCCACGATCGAATACAACTGAGTCTTGCCTCCAGCCGATTCTCCTAAGGCCGTGCGGCTAGCGCTACTACTAATCGGAAAACCATGCGCTAAACCATTGCTCAAATTTGCCACTCCCAAAGCCAATAATTCTTGATCTGCTGCCACTGTATAGCCATTACGGCTAGCAAAAGCCCGTGCCGTTAACACATTGTCTGAATAGCCCACCAATACAATGCCCAGCGATGGTAACAGCAAAGATTTAACATCTTCGATCGATACATGAGGCAAACCCAATTGTGGCAACCCAGCAGGAATAACCCCAACTACGGCAACTCCGGCCTGTTCTAAATTCCCCACAGCCACTGCCGCCGTCGCCAGCAACACACCCAATAAGGGAGCCGGAAAACTGGGAACCAGTTTCTGGACAGCAAACAAAAAAATCAACACAAAAATGCCGATCGCCAAAGTTGGCCAGTGATAAACAGCCAGATTTTGCCAAACCTGTGATATCGAACCCAACACCGTTTCGGCAGTGGTATTAATGCCGGTCAAGTTACTCATCTGTCCACCCATCATTAACAGCGAAACCCCCGCCATGTAGCCTACCAAAATTGGCTTAGAAAGCAGGTTAGCCACAAATCCTAAACGTAGGCCATAGCCAATTAAGCAAATGATGCCCACCAAAAAGGCCAGCAGCGCTGCTAAATCGATCGCGTTACTGCTGCTCTTAGTCAAAGCAGCCAATGCCGTCGCGGTTAAAAGTGATATCCCCGATTCCGAGCCGATCGAGAGTTGGGGGGAAGAACCCAGTACGGCATAAACTAAAAAGGGCAAAATTATCGCCCATAGCCCCGTGGCTGGGGGCAAACCAGCTAACTCGGCGTGAGCTAAGCATTGGGGGGTTAAATAGGCCGCAACAGTGATGCCAGCCAATAGATCGCCACGCCACCAGGATCGATCGTAGGCCAGGATTTTTTGTAGTCCCAAAAATTTGGGGAGGAGATAGTTTGGCAAGGTACACTAAAGTTGATTCTCAGATATATTCTGATAGTAGCTTCACTTCTCCCCTTCCCGATGCCTCTCAAAGCAGTTCTCCTCGATTTCAACGGTACTATCATCAACGATGAGCCGATTCATCGTCAGTTGATTGACGAGCTGTTATTAGCCGAAAACTTGCGGCCAGCCCCCAAAAATTATCGCCAGATCTGTTTAGGAAAGAGCGATCGAGCTTGTTTGTTGGAGCTGTTGGCCGATCAGGGACGATCGATCGATGATATCCAGTTGCAAAAACTGTTGGTAAAAAAGACTGCGGCCTATCAACAGCGTCTCGGATCAATCACTGAGCTACCGATCTACGCTGATTTAATCGATTTTTTAGATGAAGCCCAATCTGCCGGTTTGCAACTAGCAATTGTTACTGGAGCTATGCGATCGGAGGTAGATGCAGTGTTGCGCCAAAGTGGCTTAATGGAAAGATTCACCACCATCGTAGCCTGCGAAGATGTTAACTCTGGCAAGCCCTCGCCGACAGGATACTTGCTGGCAGCCGATCGATTACAGGTAAAACCCCAAGAATGTCTGGCGATCGAAGATACTTTTCCTGGTCTACAGGCTGCCAAAGCTGCTAATATTCCGGTGGTGGGCATTGCTCACACCTATCCATTTCACATGATGCAGCGATTATCTAACTGGGCGGTGGATTGCTTTGCAGACTTAGAGTTACAGCGGATTCAATACACTTATGGGGAATAAAGCATGTCCCAGCTTCCAGAATTAGCAATGGTATTTCTGAAGCTGGGGGCAACGGCTTTTGGTGGACCGGCGGCGCATGTGGCAGCCATTCAAACTGAGGTGGTCGATCAAAAAAAGTGGCTTTCTAGAGAACGGCTATTAGATCTGTATGCCACCACTAACCTCATTCCGGGGCCAAACTCTACGGAGTTGGTGATGCAAATTGGTTATGAGCGAGCTGGTTGGCCAGGATTAGTGGTAGCGGGCAGCAGTTTCATTTTGCCTGCGATGTTGATGGTATGGGGACTGGCTTGGGGATATCAACAGTTCCAATTTTTACCTCAAGTGAAATATATTTTTGCGGGTTTGCAGCCGGTGGTGGCTGGATTGGTTGCACAGGCGCTGTGGAAGTTGAGTAAGTCGGCATTAAAAATTGCGCCAAATTGGACGATCGCTTCTGTAGCACCCACCTTGATTGGGTTCATGACGATCGGGGCTTGTATTTTGAAAATCAATGAGGTGCTGTGGTTGCTGTTGATGGGGGTGGGGATGATGCTATGGCAGAATTGGCGCTCTGGGAATATTTCGGGAAAAGGCTCTGGCCGAAATTTATCGGTGGTGTTTTTGGCTGGTTTGCCACCTGCGGGCAAAGCTGTGTCGGCAGGTTGGGTATTTGGGATATTTTTTAAGATTGGGCTAGTGATGTATGGGGGCGGCTACGTGCTGATTGCTTTTTTGCAGCAGGATCTGGTCGATCGGCAGCAGTTGTTAACTAGTCAGCAGTTGTTAGATGCAGTGTCGATCGGGCAAATTACTCCCGGCCCTTTGTTTACTACAGCGACTTTTATTGGCTATTTGTTGGCTGGTCATGGTGGGGCGATCGCTGGGACGGTGGGGATTTTTCTGCCAGGATTTTTGCTGGTGGCGCTGTTGCGTCCCTGGTTAGATAAGGTGCAAGATTCGCCTTGGATCAAGGGCTTTTTGGCAGGCATTAATCCGGCGGCTTGGGGGTTGATGGCTTTTGTGGTTGTACAGTTAGTGCTGGGATTGGGAAGTTGGCCAGTAAGATTGATGGCGATCGGGAGTTTGCTACTACTGCTAAAATGGCCAAATATTTCTTTATGGTTAATGTTGGGTGGGGCGATCGCTGGCTGGGTTTTCAAATTATAGATTTTGTGATGAATGATTTAAATGGTAATTTCTCATGCTTTTGCAGCCTGTTCTTCTTCCTAGCAACTTTATTCACCTGCAAGAACACAGCGAACAGTTGTTGCGGCTGGGAATGTTGGCGGAAAAATATTTTACGGCAGATCCAAATACTTGTCTGTTGAAACTGCGACAGTTGGCGGAACTTCTGGCACAGATAGTGGCTGCAAGGGTAGGGCTGTTTATTTCTGCTGAGGAGGCTCAGTATGAATTGCTGCGACGCTTGCAAGATCAGGGCATTTTGCCGCGTGAAATTGCTCAGTTGTTTAGCGAGATTCGTCGATCGGGTAATTCGGCAAATCATACATTTACTGATGACTATCGAACAGCGCTAGATAATCTCAAGATCGCTTGGCAGATTAGCCTATGGTTTCATCGCACTTTTAAGAATCCGGGGTTTAAGTCTGGAGCATTTATTCCACCGGTTGCCCCAGTAGAAGAAAGCGCCGAGTTGAGATCAGAATTGGCCCGGTTGACGCAGATACTGGAAGTTTATGCGGCAACTCAGCAAGAAACTGTCCAAAATTTAGAAGCTGTCAAAGCTACTTTGAAAACTGCCCAAGAAGAGCAGTTGTTTTGGGAGCAAATGGCGATCGAGGCAGATCAAGCTAAGGCTGAACTGGCACAACGATTTGCAGAGCAGCAGGCTATGGCGATTACGCAGCCAAAAAAGGTGCTGAAGAACTATATTAAGGCCGCTAACCAAGCCGCAGAATCAGTGCAGTTAGATGAGGTCAGTACTCGTAAGCTGATTGATGAACAGTTGCGACAAGTGGGCTGGGAAGCGGATTCTGTGGAGCTTACTTATCAGAAAGGTATCCGTCCAGCCAAGGGCAAAAATATGGCGATCGCCGAATGGCCAGTAAGTAATGGCCGCGCAGATTACGTGTTGTTTGTGGGTTTGATGCCAGTGGCCACCGTCGAAGCCAAGCGTCAAAATACCAATGTGTCGGCAGCTTTGCAACAAGCAAAACGCTATAGCCGAGATTTCCGGTTAGTCGCAGAACAGCAGAGTCCCGGTGGGGCTTGGGGAGATCATCTAATTCCTTTTGTTTTTTCTACTAACGGTCGTCCTTATTTGCGACAGCTCGAAACCTTTAGTGGGATTTGGTTTGCTGATGTGCGGCGAGCAGAGAATTTGGCTCATGCTTTGGATGGCTGGTATACCCCAGAAGGCTTGGTAGCTTTGCTAAAGCGGGATGTGGTGGCAGCTCATCAATCTCTGATAGCACAGGGATTTAACTATAATTTAGTCCTGCGACCTTATCAGCAGGATGCGATTCGGGC
>JANOXZ010000660.1:0-2936 GCA_031418695.1 Synechococcales cyanobacterium VAR_35_metabat_10 | reverse complement strand
GGATCAAACCCCACCAAATTCACCGCACTCTGCACATCATGCAACAGCAAAGCATAACCAAAACTCAGCAGTGCATTCACCGGATCCAACGGCGGGCGACGGTTGCGGGTCTTAAACTCAAAATCTGGATTCTTCAATAGCCGATCGAAGCAACCAAAATACGCCGCACTACCCGCGCCCTCCAACCCCCGCAACGAATCCACACTCATCGTGGTTGGTAAACTGTCGATCGAACCCCCAATTATCCCCAAAGCCCTCCCCAAATCTAAACCCACATTTTCGCGCTGCGCCCGCAGCAAGCTGTTGCGATAATTCTTCAGCTTGCCCCGAATAAACCCCCGCACCACATGCAGTACCTTCTCATCATCGCCCTTCGCCGCCGACCACTGCGCCGATCGAATGAAAATATTCTTGCCCAGCGGCGCTTCCAAACTCCCCAAATACCGCCCACTCTTATGCAAAAAAGTCAGTGGAATCTTCCGTTCCAACAACTCCATTAACGCCGCTGGCGAAACCGTCGCTCGCCCCATTACCACTACTCCATCCAGCTTAATCAGCGGCACATCTTTGATCACCTGCTGCTCATGAGTCACCTTCAGCCTTTCATCGACTTTGCCAATAAAAGCATCGTCTTGCATAACATACAAAGTTCCCACGATCGATCCCTCGCTACATATAAATCTAGTCTTCCCGATATTTCCCGACTTTTTCTACCGCCTTCGGCAAACAGTGCTCCACCAAACTACAACCCTTACAGCGCGGCGAATAAACCGGTCGAGGCATTTTTCCCGTCGTCAATAAATCTGTGACTGCCGCAATAGTCTCGATCGCCATCTGCCGCAGCGCCTGATCAATTTCTACCAGCACCCGCTGATGGGACAGCGCATAGTAAACATAGCCCTGCCTAATTTCCTGCCCGGTCATCTCCTCCAAACACAGCGCCTGAGCGCAGACCTGCAACTCATCATTATCATATTCACCCCGGTTGCCCCGCTTATACTCGATCGGATACCACCGCCCATCGACCTCCTCAATCAAATCTGATTTCCCCACCAAACCATAGCGATCAGACTTCAGCCAAATCGCCCGCACCTGATAGGTTTCACCCTGATTGCTATCGCCGATCGTATGCACCCGCTCATGTAAGCCCGTGCCCTCGATCGTATACTGGTTATCGACAAATTCCCCCGCACAAAACATCCGCCAACAGCGGTGGGGGCAGTAGCTATACTGATTTAAAGCAGCGATCGGGATGTAATCATTTTCCATAGTATCTCCGGGTCATGCCCATCCCCATCGGGGTTTTGCGCCCCGTGCCAGCATAGAGCGCAAAATCTGCCAGGGTATTAATTTGTTTAATCACTTCTGGTTCTATTTTGCCCATAATTCTAAAAGTCATCTCACCCAAATAGCCAATAAATTTACTGCGAGAATCTTCCACAATTTCGGTGTAAATATTAAAGTAGCTGGGAAAAATACATTCCAAAATAGCTGGATCAAATTCTATGCCACTATACTGATTCCATTTTTTCAACCAACTTTTGAATACTAAGTCCCGGCTGGGTAAGGAAGTGTCAAAGTTTTGTTGACGAAAGGCGGTGGGAGTAGCAAAAATTAGATCTACGTGAATTCGATCGCTGGCCTCCTCATAAAGTTGCCCATAACTAGCAAAGTTTGCCCAGGGCTGGTGTGGTTGGGGGGTGCCCAGCACGCTGGTAATCTGCAAGTCTGCCGCTCCTAGATGCCAAGCCTGTTTGGTGTTGAGGTTTAGCCACAGGGGAGTCAGATGGCCAAAAAGAGCATCATCTAATAACGAGATTCGCCACCAGCAGGGGGTGCCAGCGGGGATTGCTCGATCGTGCTGCCAGCGCAATTTATCGGGTCTGCCGGTTTGAATGGGGCTAAGGGTAAAGGCTTTTTCGGTAGTTTGCTCATGCAGTCGGGTAGCCAAATCTGGGTCTACCGAGTTGATAATGGTCAAAAATAGCGCATGGACATGTTTACCGCTCAGGTATCCGGGTTGGATGGGGGCGATCGGGGTAATATTTAGAACTAAGCTATGAGGCATTATTCCATTCCATCTAATAATTTAGCTATTTGTTCAGGGTTGGGTAATTGATGTTGCAGTTCTTGGGGGAGAGTATCAAATATCTGGTAGCCAGCTACTCCAATGGGCTTATTGGATTCGCGTAGTGCATACTCAACAATCATGCGATCTTTGCTTTTACAAAGAATAATGCCAATCGCTGGATTCTCGTCAGCCATGCTTACTGTGTCATCTAGAACTGCTAAATAAAACTGCATTTTGCCGACATATTCTGGCAAAAATGCACCTATCTTTAATTCGATCGCAACTAGGCATTTTAAGCCCCGATGATATAGCAATAAATCTAAAAAATATTCCTGATCTGATACGATGAGCCGGTATTGTCGTCCAACGAAGGCAAACATGCCACCCATTTCCATTAGGAATGGTTCTATGCGATCAACTAATCCTTGTTCTAATTGACGCTCGCTGTAATCTTCACCTAATTCTAAAAAATCAAAAATGTATTCATCTTTAATGGCTAACTTAGCCCGGTTCTTGACTTTGTCGGGGAGGGCTTGGTCAAAATTAGTCTGACTCCGCATCGTCCTTTCATAAGACTGACTTTCAATTTGGTGGACTAGCACGTTTCTTGTCCAGCCAAAACGCCTGGTCATCCGCAGATAATATTCTCTTTCTAGGTCATCTTTACATTTCTCCAGAATCATCAGGTTATGTGTCCAACCAATTTCTCGCACCATTGGTGCGAGTTTTTCATTGTCGGCGTAGGTGGTATAAAATAACCGCATTCGCCAGAGGTTGGCGGTGGAGAAACCGCTGATACCAGGAAATTCGGCTCCAATATCGTTGGCTAGTTGTTGCACTACGGCTTTTCCCCAGCCTGCGGTTT
>JANOXZ010000659.1:0-7810 GCA_031418695.1 Synechococcales cyanobacterium VAR_35_metabat_10 | reverse complement strand
ATGCACCAATTTCGCAGACTCCGATCATCGGGCCAGTGTTGGGAAATTGAGCGGTAATTAATTCGCCGCTTTCCAGTTTAATGTCAGCAAAAAAGCGCTTGTAGCGGTTAACTAGGGTACCAGATTCGAGGGGCGGGTAATTATAGAGCATCGATCCAGTTATTGTGTCCTGCTGCACCATACCATGGTGCTTGACCCGAGCTACAATGCACTTCTAAATAGATAAGCACCCTAATTCTGTAATGGACAAAATCAAATTTGGCACCGACGGCTGGCGCGGAGTTATCGCCCAAGAATTTACCTTCGATCGGCTCCTGAAAGTCGCTCCGGTAGCCGCCCAAGTTTTACTTGACACCTTTGGAGCCAAAACCCAAAATCGGCGGATCATGGTGGGCTACGATCGGCGTTTTATGGCTGAGATCTTTGCTCAGAAAATGGCTGAAGGTCTACGCGATGCCGGGTTTGAAGTATTTATTGCCGAAGATTTTGCTCCTACCCCCGCTCTAAGCTGGGCAGCTTTTGACCAAAATGCTTTGGGCGCATTGGTGATCACCGCCAGCCACAACCCTGGTCAATATTTAGGACTAAAAGTTAAAGGCAACTTTGGCGGTTCGGTAGCACCCGAATTCAGCGAAAAAATCGAAGCCCGCTACGGCGAGACAATATCGACTGGTCATCCTGGTAGCCTGACGAAATTTGATCCCTGGCCGAGCTACTGTGCCACGATTAGCAAATTAGTAGATATCGCCAAAATTCAACAGTTAGCCCAAAGCGGCAAAATTCGGATCTGGACAGATGCCATGAATGGCGCTGCCGCCACTGGTTTGATCAGATTAATTGGAGATTCTGTACAAGAACTGCGCGGAGAGCGGGATCCATTGTTTGGCGGTAGCGCCCCCGAACCCTTGGCTGCCAACTTGCAAGGACTCTGTGCTGCTGTGCGAGATGGCCAAAAGCAGTATCCCGAGAGTATTGCTGTCGGCTTAGCCTTTGATGGAGACAGCGATCGAATAGCTGCCGTAGATAAAGATGGAAATTTCCTTAGCTCCCAAATTTTATTGCCGATTTTACTTCAGCATTTACACTGTGAGCGGGGTCTGAGCGGCGAAGCAATCAAAACCGTCAGTACCTCTAACTTAGTACCCAAAGTCGCCAAAATGTATGGATTGCCGGTGCATGAAACCCCGATCGGTTACAAATATATCGCCGATCGCATGATCGATACCAAGGCGCTGATCGGTGGCGAAGAATCTGGTGGAATTGGCTACGGTCATCACATCCCCGAGCGTGATGCTCTGCTGTCTGCGTTGTATTTATTGGAATCGATCGCCTGTCGCCAAGAAGATTTGGGCGCGCAATATCACAGCCTGCAAAAGCAAACCGGTTATAATTTTGCTTATGACCGCCGCGACGTACATTTGGCCAATATGGATCTCCGCCAAAAACTGATTGACAGTCTAGAACGGGAACCATTACAGTCGATCGACGGTCGGGAAGTAGTAAGTATTCAAACTACAGATGGTTACAAGCTGGAGTTAGCAGACGAAAGCTGGCTGTTAATCCGCTTTAGCGGCACCGAACCAGTCCTTCGTCTCTACTGCGAAGCACCAACTTTAGAACAAGTGCATAGCACCCTGCAAGCCGCTGGCAAATGGGTGGATACCATTAAACAAGCAACTCCCCAAAATTAACTTCGAGGTTTATTTCATGCTCACTATCAAAAACCGGGTAATGGCCACCACAATAAGCACAGTCGCCCTACTGGCCGTCGCGGTTCCAGCCTTTTTGTTAACTCCTTCCGCAGAGGCCGCTGTTTCCACAGTTGTTGTTAAACAGTCTGTATCTAGTAACTTGATTGCCGATCGTTATGATGATGATTACGAATACAGTGAGCGCCATGGACGGCATATCAACAAAGGTAGACACCGCAGACATCACCATAAAAATTATAAATACAACAGCTCTTACCAAACGCCTACGGTAATTTATAATAAGCCTGTGGGACTTTATGCTCCACCACCACAGGTAATTTATGCTCCTGCGCCTCAAGTAAGAAGATGTGTCAGAACGCTGTACTCTACCATCTGCAACTAGCTTCAAACTGTAAATCTAACTGTGCTTTAGGGAATAATACCAATGCCCATTCTTCGTTCCAGTAGTGTCGTAGTTGCCTTGTTTGCTGCCACCTTAACAGCAGCAATGCCAGCAGCGGCGCAATTTTCACCCCAGGCCGGTGGAAACTATGGACAAGCCGGAATTTATGGACAGGCTCCGGCTGCTTCGAGTGTGGTCATTGGTGGCAATGTTCAAATTGGTACACCCAGCTCGCTGATCATTCAGGGCAGAAATTATGGTGGATATTATCCCTATCCCCAAACTTCTCCAGTTATCATTATTCAGCAGCCCGCAGCGCCTGTTTACTACCCGCAGTCCTATTGCACTACGTCGGTAATTGGCAGTCCAATCCCTACCCCTTATGCTAGAGATAGTGTTACTGGTGCGGTATGTCGTTAGTTAGTGAGTTTCTATGAAAAGTGCAGATTTTGGCAAATACCTAGACGATAGCCAGGGATATCAAAAACCCTGGCTATTGATCCAACTGCGGCTCTGTAAGCTAGCCGAGCAGAAAGATGATTTGTTGCCCCAAGAATATATGGAACGCCTCGACGATATTCATCAAGACATGATGAAACTCGGGCGCTGGTGGGAAGGGCAAGAAAGTCGGGTATTTTAAATCATGACTGCTAAAGAAATTCAGCCCACTTCCTTTGATTTGCAAGACCCAGCCTGGTACTTCAGCCGCGAGTTGAGCTGGTTGGAATTTAATTACCGAGTGTTACACGAGGCGATGGACGATCGAACTCCTTTGCTGGAGCGAGTCAAGTTCATGGCCATTTTCAGTGTAAACCTCGATGAGTTTTTTATGGTGCGCGTAGCCACCATTAAGCAGCAGATTGCGGCGGGGGTGATTAAAACTACTCCCGATGGTCGGACTCCAGCACAGCAGTTAGAGGCGATCGGCAAAAGACTGCGTCCATTGTTGCATCGTCAATATCAACACTTTGAGCGAGAACTTCGTCCGCTGCTGGCCGAAAAAGGCATTCATATTTTGAATTACTTTGAGCTGAACCAAGAGCAGCGCAAGTATTTGCAGTATTACTTTGAAGAACAGATTTTCCCGGTACTCACCCCTTTGGCGGTGGATCCTGGTCATCCTTTTCCCTATATTTCTAACCTGAGTCTCAGCCTAGCAGTGGTGATGAAGCACCCCGAAACTGGGGAAGATCTGTTTGCTCGGGTAAAAGTACCTCAAGTATTGCCCCGCTTTATCAATATTCCACCAGAACTAAGCAGCGAGCCAGAAGGCCAGGTGCATTGGACAGGGATTCCCCTAGAGCAGATCATTGGTCACAATTTAGATGCTCTGTTTCCGGGGATGGATATTCAGGAATGCCATACTTTTCGAGTAACTCGCAATGCAGATATTGCCTTAGCTGAAGATGATGCCGATGATTTGTTGCTAGCGATCGAGCAAGAGCTGCGCAAGCGTCGTCTCGGCGGCTCGGTGGTCAGAGTAGAAGTCCATACCACCACTCCCGACCATATTGTGGCGATGCTCAAAGATGAGCTAGATCTAGAAGATAGTGATGTGTATGCGATCGATGGTCTGCTGGGCTTGAGCGATCTGTTTGCTATTTTTTCTTTATCTCTACCCGCCCTCAAAGATCCAACCTGGACACCCAGCTTGCCGCCTCGTTTGCGCTGCTTAGATGATGACGATGAAAGCAAAGATTTTTTCAAGGTGATTGCCGAGCGCGATTTATTGGTTCATCATCCTTACCAATCTTTCACGGCTACCGTTGAGCGCTTTATTAATACTGCTGCCCATGATCCTGACGTGCTAGCAATCAAGATGACTTTGTATCGTACCAGCGCTGATTCTCGGCTGTTAAAATCTCTAATGACTGCGGCAGAGAAAGGTAAGCAAGTCGCAGTATTAGTAGAACTCAAAGCCCGTTTTGATGAGCAAAACAATATTATTTGGGCTAGACAGCTCGAACAAGCTGGAGTTCATGTTGTCTATGGGTTAGTAGGGCTGAAGACTCATACTAAGGTGATTTTGGTGGTGCGCCGAGAAGCTAACCAAATCCGTCGCTATGTGCATATTGGGACTGGTAACTATAATGCCAAGACTTCCCGCCTATATACCGATGTGGGTCTGTTTACTGTGCGGCCAGAGATTGGTGCTGACCTCACCGATTTGTTTAATTACCTTACTGGCTATTCGCGCCAGTCAGCATATCGCAAGCTGTTAGTGTCACCGGTAAATGCTCGAGAACAGTTTACTGGTTTGATTCAGCAAGAAATGATCAATGTTCAGAAGGGTCTTACCGGTCGGATTGTGGCCAAAATGAATTCTTTGGTAGATCCAGCCACGATCGCTCAGCTCTATCAGGCTTCTCAGGCTGGAGTGAAAATCGATTTAATTGTGCGGGGAATGTGTTGCCTGAAGCCAGGAATTGAGGGACTGAGTGAAAATATCAAGGTGGTAAGCATTATTGGCCGCTTTCTGGAGCATTCTCGCATCTATTACTTTTTCAATGGTGGCAATGAGCAGGTGCTGATTGGCAGCGCCGACTGGATGACCCGCAACCTCGATCGAAGAGTGGAAGCGATCGTGCCCGTAGAAGACCCAGATATTGCCAAGGATCTACATGAGATCTTAGGAATTATGCTGGCCGATAATCGCCAGTCTTGGGAGCTACAAAGCAATGGCAGCTATGTTCAACGCCAAGCTCCAGCCGGGGGCGAAACCATTAGCACTCACAAAATTATGATGGAGATGTATGAATAGTGGCGGTTTAGTCAAGTTGTTGGCATAATTGTTTACATCACCGCAAAGTTCTCACCCAAGTTATCTATGCTTGCAGAATTCAATTCTTTCCGTCAAAATCCAATCCGCTGGGTTAAACGCCGCTATCTGCGTTGGGTGGCGCTAACTTATTGGAGTTATCGCTGGATTATGAGTCGGGGTATCGATCGGCAGTTGGCGCAGGTACAAATTTGGCGGGTAGCTGCCGGGTTTAATCATGCGGCTTGGGTGTTGGCCATGGAAGATTTTATTAAGCCTGAGTATTGGGGCATGTAGATAATATTTTTATACCTTGATGATTTGTTGATCGGCAACCAATTATCAAGCAAAAAAACGATCAACCGTCGCAACCACCGATTTCCCTAAAGACCCAAAATCATAGCCACCCTCTAAGCCAAAAACAATCTTGCTAGCTACCTGTAAGCAATAGTCAGTGAAAACACCAAAATCTGCTGGCTGCAATGCAATATTAGAAAGCTGGTCATCTTTGTTTGCATCGTATCCAGCGCTGATAATTAATAAATCGGGCTGAAAATTTCGCAAGAATGGCAACACTTTTGATTCAAACAATGGCTGATATTGATCGATCGAACTCCCCGCCTTCATCGGTAAATTCAAAATATTGTGATGAACACCAGTCTCACTGGCTGCCCCCGTACCCGGATAATGAGGAAACTCATGAAGCGAACAGTAAACTAGTTGTGAATTGCCTTCAACTACTGCTTGGGTGCCATTGCCATGATGCACATCCCAATCTAAGATAGCGACCCGCTGAGCACCATTGGCCAAGGCATAAATTGCCGCGATCGCCGCATTGCTAAAAATACAGAAACCCATACCTCTTTTAGGTTCAGCATGGTGCCCTGGCGGTCTGGCCTACACAAAAGTCGGTTGACCTTTCATCGCCAGATCAACCCCATCAATCCAGGCATTAACTGCGAGGAGAGCAACATTATAGGTGTCGGCAGAAACAATAGTATCGGCATCGATCGCCCCGCCGCCCCTTTCACTAATCTGCTGGACGGCTTGAATGTATTTGGTTGGGTGAATTTTTTCGATCCAAGGCAATGGCGATCGATCATTTATTGGGGTGGGCGATCGCCAATCAAGTTGGTTTGCCCAAGGTGCTTGCTGCAACGCCGACTTAATCGCCGTTAGTCTCTCTGGCTTTTCGGGATGAAAAGCACCGGTCTGATGCAACAAAAAATCATCGGTGTAAATGATAGGGAACATAACGGTGACTGCTGCTAATGAAATTAGTTACTAAGAAATATAATTTTACGTCCAATCCTCAATCTGCAAGCCGATAATTTGCCCAAAATCAGAGCTATTACGAGTCAATAGCACTGCCTGATTAACAATGGCAACCGCCGCAATTTTTAAATCCATAGTCCCAAGTCGTGGATAAAGCTTTTTGAGTCGTTGGAACTCTAAGGCTGCTGGCTCATCAAACTCCACAATTGGAATGGTGCAAAAATTAGTTAACTGCCGGCGTAGCTCTTTATACCCCTTAATTTGCTTTTCAATAGTATGGGCTTTAGCTGCATAACTTAGCCAGCCTCGCATTTGCTCTTCATAACTAATAATACTCGTAGCAACTTGATGAGCTTCTACCATTGTCAATTTGTTTCGCAAGTTCTGTGCTCCAGATCCTCCACGATCCATAACGCTAAGGTGATCTGTATCTAGAATATACATTTATCTACTCGTTTAGCTGTGCAGAATTTGGGCGTAGCGATTCACGATACTCACGACCTAACTGCATCGCTTCATCGTAATCTGGATTATCAGCAAAAGTCCCGGTTATCGCTTCCCACCACGGAACAGGTGCTGAACCATTTTCTGCTTTATTTTTAAGCTTGGCCACTTCAGCTTCTAAGTAAGCCAATCGCTCTTCTAATTGTTCAGGCATTTTTTATTGTCCTCAAAGAATTGCTAAAACATACATTGTGGGAGTTGTGTACCCCTAACTAAATTATAATTCCGATACTATGAATTCTGATCAATTTTAGAACGTAGGTTGGCTATGACGAGATAGTATGCCAGAATGAGAGGGTAGACTTGAAACGTAGAATGGTAGCAATAAATAATGCAAATTACTGTGGACGTTCCTGATGACATGATGAAGCAGTTGGAGCTTTTGCAAGATGAGCTGCCGCAGATTTTAGCGCTGGGATTGCAGCAGATACAAGCAAATCCTACTCAGGGTTTTTCTGGTTTAACTGAGGTATTGGAGTTTTTAGCACAGTTGCCATCACCCCAAGAAACTTTGGCTTTGAGGTTATCAGATAAGTTGCAGGCGGAGATTGAGGAGCTGCTGCAGAAGAATAAGATGGAGGGTCTGAACCATGGGGAACAGCGTCTTTGGCAACAGTATGAGTTTGTAGAGCATTTAGTCAGAATGGCTAAGGCTCGGGCTTTAGTAAAAATTAAGGAAGCCGCATCAGCATGAGCAAAACCTATATTCCAGCTAGTTTGCGTCGGCTGGTGGTGGAAAGGGCACAGAATTGCTGTGAGTATTGTTTGATTCCTCAAGAAATTGTATTGGCGAAGCATCAGGTTGATCATGTAATTGCTGAAAAGCATGGCGGTGAAACGGTTGCAGAGAATTTGGCATTGTCGTGTACTTTGTGTAATCAAGCCAAGGGAAGCGACATTGCTTCGATCGATCCAGAAACGGTAGATATTGAACGACTCTACCATCCACGTCTTCATAGATGGTCAGAGCATTTTCGGGTTTTGGAAGATTCTGGGATAATTGAGCCTTTGACTGGAATTGGTCGGTCAACTGTGATGGTTGTACGAAAAGATTGTTTGACTTCTGCAAACAGTTTTATGGTTAATTGATTCACTTGTTCAACTGTTTTATTCTTCACTAAGCCTGCCAGCAAATACTTCGATGCTTTATCCACATAAGTAACTATAACACCTTGATGA
>JANOXZ010000658.1:0-2401 GCA_031418695.1 Synechococcales cyanobacterium VAR_35_metabat_10 | reverse complement strand
CTCACTGAAATTACCAACTTGGTTAAATTTGAGAGGAATGACCGTCTTACCAGATTTATCGATAAAGCCGTAAGTTTGGCGACGGCGAGCTTCTACCGAAAATACATTTACTCGATTCGTAACCAACGCCATTCCCTCATGAAAGTCGCCAATACCGCTAAAGTCAGTCATGATAACCAACTGACCTACTTTGTTCATATAGCCACATGTTCCGCCTCCGCCCTCGTAGCAAATGCCGACTAGTCCCTCAGAGAAATCTCAGCCCTGCCAAGGAGTAGTTTTCTTCCATTCATACTTTGCAGGAATAACAGGCTGAGCATAACTAGCTGTAGGTAAAACAGCCAAAGCTAAACCAAATAATCCTAATAAATTAATCCATTGCTTGAGCATGGTAGATACCTGTCGTTGCCACAAACTTGCATCGATATCGTATCCCAACAATCTTCTTTTGGCAACTTACATCATGAAACACTAGGTAATATTGAAGCTGAAGTTAGTATTCTGGCGAAATTAGCATCACCGATCTAAGGATAGAAAGCCAGTGCGGGCAGCCCCAAAGTCTCCTCCCAGCCCATCATCAAATTTAAACACTGCACCGCTTGGCCAGCCTGTCCCTTGAGCAAATTATCGATCGCCGACATCACAATTACCCGACCAGTGCGTGGATCTACTTCGATCGAGATATAGCAAGCATTGGTACCCAAAGCCCACTTAGTTTGAGGGTAAGTACCACTGGGCAATACTCGCACCCAAGGAGCTGCACGGTAGGCCGATTGATAAATGGTCATCAAGTCTTCCGCCACCAGCCTGGGGTCACGCAAACTAGCATAGACCGTGGCCAAAATCCCCCGCACCATCGGCATCAAATGAGGCGTAAACTGTACCATGATGTCGTGGCCAGCCACCTCCCCACAGATTCGCTCAATCTCTGGAGTATGGCGATGACCGGCTACACTGTAGGCCGAGATCGAGTTATCAGCTTCAGCTAATAGCAAATGAGTCTTAGCCTCTCTACCACCACCAGAGGTACCAGACTTGGCATCAATCACAATGGTGTTTTCTTGAATCAGGCCATTTTTCAGTAATGGATAAATCGCCAACAAGCTGGCGGTGGGGTAACAGCCAGGACAACCCACTAATTGGGCATCTTTCAACTGGGTGCGGTTAATTTCGGGTAGCCCATACACCGCACTCATGGCAATTTCTTTATCTTGACGGGGTATCTTATACCAGTGACTGTAAGTGTCAAGATTGTCGAAACGATAATCTGCGGAAAGATCTAATACTTTGCAGCCCAGAGCTAGTAACTTTGGCGCTAACTCACAGGCAATGCCATTGGGCAAAGACAAAAACACCACCTGACAACGACTGGCAATGACAGCGGGTTCAATGGGTTCGATCGAGAGATTACAAATGTGTCTGAGATGGGGGTAAATATCCCCAATCATCTTACCGGCGCTGCTGTTTCCACCTAAATAGGTGATTTCTACCGCAGGATGATCTTGCAGTAGCCGGATTAGCTGTACACCGCCGTAGCCCGAAGCCCCAATAATGCCGATCGAAATACGCTCACCCATAGTTTTACGCGGCTTAGTAGCCGGGAAATGATGCAGATTGCTATTTATAGCACGGTGAGAGACCTTTACCCATATTAGAATCCTTATTAAAAAGCATCTACCGCCACCAGTCATGGATAATTACCCAATCATTTCCAGTGGGAGTGAAGCCATCAACTCCCCACCGCAGCAACCCAGTCAACGGCCAGCAATTCCGCCGCCACCCAGTAAAATGGGCATTCCATTTGTCGCCAATAGCTCCAGCGATATCCCAAATGAGCAAGGTGGAGTGCTTGTGGCCAAGCTCAAAGGTCAATATCATCAGCCCAATGCTGGCTTGGTATTACATATGTTGCAAGAGCTACAGTACTTATTAAGTAGCTGGCAAAATGAAATTTTAGAACTAGAGCAAAATATTGCCTTAGTACGCGAATCTGGCCCGATCGTGGCGGGTTGGTTGGAAGCTGAAGCTAATGACACCGATTTCAGCTTAGAGTCAGCCGAAAAAATCTCAGAAGTTCTTCAGCAACAAAGCCTCGACTATCAACTCTGTAGCCTCGATGAAAGGGGCGAAGTTGCAGCCCGTGATTGCCCAGAACCAGAAATGTTTGGTATTAGTAAAGCTTTAGCAAGGCATCAGCAGTTACGGCAGCTAATCGATCGCAAGTCTAATCTAGAAGCCAACATCAAACATACTTTGGCCACCTTAGTACATTTGCGGATGGAGATTTACTGAATTTTTTACCCCAGCTTTGGAATCGGGTAAAGCTAGAGATAGAATGAGGACGAAATAATTTTTGTCCACCAATAATTTTAATTCAGTTATGAACTTCAAAATAGTTAGT
>JANOXZ010000657.1:0-8711 GCA_031418695.1 Synechococcales cyanobacterium VAR_35_metabat_10 | reverse complement strand
TGGCGTATTTCCTGAAAAAGTTAACGCAGGTCGGGAATTCCATGGCAAGATAGACAGAAATATTGGCAGCAATCCCGAGCCAGTAACTGTCAAATTCAAAGGCAAAAAGACTTACGAATAGTTCTTTTGTAGTGAATATGCAATAACCAAAAAAGACGGGACACACCCCGTCTTTTTTGATGGGGAAACGAAGCAAAAGGGCGATCTACCATCATCCTTTCCCCATCTTTCTATCATGTTTAAGATCACACCTGAATGTATCCAGTTATTAACAACTGGTGGTGATGCAGCACACAGTTTGTCGTATCTTGGCAATACGTACCAACATCAAGCCACATTTTCTTTAGGCCAAAAGACTGAAGCAGAAAATACCTGGTGCCATTTAACAGATAATGCCAGTAACATTTATTTATTGGTAACAGAGTCATCGGCTTACTCCCTATGGGTTTTAGTTGATACTCCAGAGCCACATTTTGGTCGATTAATTAATACTGAGATTGAGCAGCATTTTTCTGCACAACCTCACAATTTGTCGTCACAAAAAACTATCTTGCAGTCACCTTATCCACGAGGTAAAGCTGTGCCAAATTTAGCAATTCATTTATTGCAATCTCTGTGGCTAGTTATTACTGATTTGGGTGGTAGCGAAAGAGCGAAAGCCTTTGGCCGCGAGGTGGTAGCTAGTAACTTGCCGATCGATTCCGAATCAGATTTACAGGCTTGTTTACGAGCTATGCCACCTCCCATTGAAGTGACAGAACTTGATCGAGGTCGCCAAATTATTGATCGCTTTCAACAGTTAGCGACTCATCAAATTGGCAAGGATATGGTTATTGATGTAGTTAACCGATTACCCTTGGCCACCCCCAAAATGTCTCGGCTATTCTAACTCCACTTTTGATTTTTATTAATATTTTTTCGACACCCCTCATTAGGCCAAAGTTTCAAGGATTTTATGGACTACCGCAACAGCACCGAAACTACTATTCTCAGAATCAAATCTCAGAGTCGTTGGAATAGTTCAAAAGTAACAGCTTGGGGCACAGTTTTTTTGGTGTTTGTGCTGACCATTTACTTGATGTTTGGCTTTACAGAAATAGGCACAGCCCGACCTATTTGGTTTAAATTTATTACCAGTTTTTTTAGTACCATTGCCATGTTAGGGACGTTCTCCCTCTGCTGGCGCAATTCCTTACAGGTTCATATCCCCAGTGGACAAAGGGTTTGGGGCTTGTTTAGTTGGGCCACGATCGCCATCTTGATGAGCCAAATGCTGACAGTTATTTGGGAGCTTGGGTTTGGCCTTAAATCAGGGGCTTCACCAGCCGATTTGTGCAATGTCGCTTTTTATGCTCTGACCATCTGGGGTTTGGGCTTGGTAATGGCTCAGCAAAAAGTAGCTTTAAGCCGCATCCACATGATGATGGTTGGTATTGTGGCAGTAGCGGCTAGCATTATTGCCATGCAAATCATGATTAGTGCAACTTTCTCTACTTCCACTAGCGTTAGTGGGGTGGCTTGGGCTAACTCGATCGATAAATTATTTCAGCCTTTAGTAGAATTTTTTGGCTTGTTCTATCTATTTTCAGATGTGGCGTTGATAGTCATGGCGGCCATTTTGTTCTTGGGTTTTTGGGGTGGTCGGATGGGTACGACATGGCAAATTGTAGCTCAAGGATTGGCCTGTATCTATTTGGCTGATATGCGCTTTGCTTTTTTGGCCAAAACAGGTGGTTACGAAAGCGGTGATTTGTTAGAAGTGTTTTGGATTGCGGGCTTTGTGCAGCTATCGATCGCTGCTGCCCTAGAGTGGGAAAATGCTCACCGAGTTCAGCGGCTCTTAAATCGCTAAGACATTGATTATGCTGGTGACCGGATAATTAATTATCAGCCCCAGAACTCGGATGAGTTTTGGGGCTGATATTTACATTGAGTAGGCAAACAATAATCAGTTTCCCTAGTTTTTGCTTTCAGCTAGTTTTTGCTTTCAGCTTCCTGAGCCGATCGTTTTTGCTTTTTGCTTTCTGTTACATCTGCCTCAGCTTTGGCGGGCTTGACCAGTTTACTAGATTTTTTGTTTTCAGTTACGTCAGCCTCAGCTTTGGCTGGTTTGGCCGGTTTAGCTCCTGGTACTTTTTCATCTTCGTCACCATTATTTCTCGGTGTTTTCGCCGGTTTGGCTGGTGATTTTTTGGGCTTTTCTTCTACTCGTTCATTAGAACCACCATCTTCATTTCGTTCTCTAACCGTTTTTCTTGGTCTAACGGGTGATTTTTTGGGCTTTTCTTCTACTCGCTCATCAGCACCATCATCTTCATTCCGTTCTTTGACAGGTTTAGATCCGGGCTTATTTCTGACAGGACTGTCGGAATAAATGACTTTAGGAGAGGGTTCAACTACCTTTTTAATCCGAGCTTTTCTGCGTCTGGGGGGTGGATTATCGGTGGAGCCAGTTGACGCATTATTAACATTATTCACCGACGAAGAGCTTCCAGGAGAACGCACGCCGCTACTGGGGATGTTACCTGGAACCAACGGAGGTTCTCCGGGCAGCGGAGCCACTGGGGAGATTGATGTGGAAGTTGGCGTAGGTTCTGGCGGAGATGTAGGTGGTGTAGCAATAGGGGCAGATGCAGTGGGTGCAACTGAGGGGCTTAAGGCATTGGGATTCTTGTTGTTCCCACAGGCCGTTGCCATTAGTCCTAGTGCCACCAATAAGGCAATTTTGGGATAATTCATTCGGTTAGATGTCGAATTTCTGTGTTGCTAGTAGTACTTCTACTATACTTTCATTGGTAATTTCGTTGTTTTGCCCGATTCGGTTGTTTAAGACCCTGCTTAGTACCGGGTGCAGCAATGGGTTAAGATATAAAAGCTAAATTTGGGGTCGGGGAACATGAGTCCGAGAAAACTTACTGCTGCCGATAAAAAAGCCATCGTTAGCACCTATCGCTCTTCTGGTGAGAGCACTACGGCCTTAGCCGATCGATATGGAGTGAGCACTTCAACAATCAGCAGACTGCTGAAAAACAATATTCCTGAAGACGAGTATGATTCGTTAATTTCTGATAAGCGCACCCAACGAGGTGAAAGTGAAGAAGAAATTCTCTTAGAACCCCAGACTGCTTTGGAAGAAAATGGTCTCGATGAAACGAGCGAAGAAATCACTCCAGAAATTCCGCGACTACGAGTGACAGCAATTACCACTGGCAATCGCCGGGTGCGGCGCAGATCTTCGGCAAGTGAAGAAGAAGAAAATTCAGAACAAACTATCAAATCTGGCGCTGCCAAACCCATCACCAGAGCACAAAAATATTCAGCAGATGCACCAATTATTGATGCTCTAATTACTTTTGATCAATTTCCTGAAACAGATAGCGAATCTCCACAGGTAACTTTACCGCCAGTGATTCCTACTAGCATACCAACCTCTTACTTCGACCAAACGCCACCAAAGTCACCGGCACCAAAGGTGGTCATCCAAAAGTCATTGCCCCGCTTGGCTAGCAATGCTGACATGGCACCAGAATCGCCAGACTCGATCGAGGAGATGGAGCAAAATCTATCGGTAGTAGCGGATCTTTTTGGCGAAGAAATGTCTGATTTGTTGGATGACGATGATGATGACTTGCCAGATGAAGAAGGATGGACAGAGCGAATTATTCCAGCCTTAGTGGCACCAGAAATGCAGGTGCTACCCCTAGCTTCAGCGACCCTGCCACGCACTTGTTATATCGTGGTAGATAAATTTGCGGAGTTAGTCGCTTGCCCTCTGCGAGACTTTGTAGAATTGGGTAAGGTAAATGGTGATGCACCACAAAACACTTTGCCAGTGTTTGACAATCAAAAAGTGGCCAAACGCTTCTCTAATAATCGCAATCAGCGGGTAATTAAGGTTCCCGATAGCGGGGTCTTTTATAAAACGATCGATCACCTCTTAGCCAAAGGTATTTCCTTAATGCTGGTGGATGGTCGGATTTATTCTTTGAAATAATTTTTTCGTATGGAAGACCAAGATTTATTTGCCAAAGAACGACGCTTCCACGATGAGTGGGCCGCAACGATCGATGTAGATGGCATTCTGGTTAAAGATTACTTTGAGGTGTGTACGGCACCCGAGAATCGGTTTATTTTGCAACATCTGGGCGATGTCACAGGCAAAAAGATATTAGATCTGGGCTGTGGAGCAGGCGAAAATAGCGTGTATTTTGCCAAAAAAGGTGCCGACTGTATTGCTTCAGATTATTCGCCAGGAATGGTGGAAGTGGCGCTGAAGTTGGCAGCCAATAATGGAGTGAAAGTCACTGGTGCCACAGTAAATGCTATGGCTTTAAATTTTCCTGATAATTGTTTTGATATTGTCTATGCTTCTAATTTGCTGCATCATTTGCCAGATCCGCAGGCTTGTATCAGTGAGATGCAGCGGGTGCTTAAGCCTGGAGGAAAAGCTTGTTTTTGGGATCCTTTGCGTCACAACCCAGTGATAAATGTCTATCGTCGGATGGCCACTGATGTCAGGACTGAAGACGAAACTCCGCTGCATATTGACATTCTGAAATTTGTGCAGGGGACGTTTAGCCAGACCGAATATGATACTTTTTGGCTGGCAACTCTGTGGATATTCTTACGTTTTTATTTGATTGAGCGGGTGAATCCCAATCAAGAACGCTATTGGAAAAAAATTATTATTGAGCACCAGCGACTGCGCCCAAAATATCAGCGTTTAGAGGAGGTCGATCGGCTGCTCAAAAAAATCCCACTCCTCCGCAAATATGCTTGGAACCTAGCTGTAGTGGCAACTAAATAGCTGCGCCAATTCTGATAACTTCAGATAAATTAACTTATTTTCCAGAGAAAGGTATTGTAGTATACAGAATGCTTGGTGGCTTCAAATACAAAATTGTCCATCCGTGATACGTATCAATTCCTATCTTTAATTCTGGCGTGAGGAAATCAGCGCAGTGTTCAAAAAAATAATCCTAATATCATTAGTTTCTGTGTGGTTGCTTAGTGGTCCGTTGATGAGTAACGCCTGGGCCGTTGATGCTCCAGTTAAAGTACCGATCGATACTGGTGATACTGCATTCATGTTGGTATCGGCAGCATTAGTGCTGTTTATGACTCCCGGCTTGGCTTTTTTCTACGGCGGTTTAGTTAAATCCCGCAATATTCTCAACACCATGATGATGAGTTTTGTGTTGATGGCCGTAGTCGGAGTAAGCTGGGTACTTTTTGGTTACAGCTTAGCTTTCAACAACCCGATCGACGAAGTTGCCACTAAAGCAACCGATGTGTTGAAGTTTGATGCCAAGCTAATTAGTCCATACATTGGCGGCATAAAATGGTGGGGCTTAAACGGCGTGTCGGGTACTCAAGCAGTAGAGTATGCCAGCACTGTTCCTCACCAGGTATTTATGGTGTATCAAATGATGTTTGCCATCATTACACCAGCATTGATTTCTGGGGCGATTGTTGAACGGATGAGCTTTAAAGCTTATTTCTGGTTCGTAGCGCTGTGGTCTACCCTAATTTATGCTCCCTTGGCTCACTGGGTATGGGGTAAAGGCTGGCTAGGTGCCATGGGTGCCTTAGACTTTGCTGGCGGTAACGTAGTGCATATTAGCTCTGGGGTTTCGGCAGTAGTGGCAGCTTGGGTAATTGGCCCTCGGCGTACTTACAAAACTCAGCCTGCTGCACCTCATAATGTGCCCTTCGTAATGCTAGGCATTGGAATGCTCTGGTTTGGCTGGTTTGGCTTTAATGGTGGCAGTGGTTTGAGTGCGAAGGGTGCTGTGATTCCTTTTGTGACTACCATGATTGCTGCTGCGGCGGCTGGTTTGGCTTGGATGATTTTAGAATGGGTCTTACGCCAGAAGCCAACCGCTGTTGGTATTGCCAGTGGTTTCTTAGCCGGTTTGGTCGGTATCACTCCTTGTGCTGGCTATGTCAGTCCTTTGGCTGCAATTTTGGTAGGAGCAATTACTTCTACTGCTTGCTTCTTTGCAGTTAGTTTGCGGGCGAAGTTGCAGTTTGATGACTCATTGGATGCTTTCCCCGTTCACGGGGTTGGTGGTACAGTCGGCGCAATTTTAACCGGTGTATTTGCTTCTAAGCAGTTCTACGAAATTCCTGGTGCTGACGGTAAGCCGATCGCCCTTGGTTTGGTAGATGGCAATGGTGGTCAAATTGTTACTCAGTTGATGAGTATTCTTGCTACCTATGCTTTTGCCGCTGTTGGTACTTTTGTGATTCTGAAAGGTTTAGCTTTGGTGATGCCGTTGCGTGCCAAAGAAGAAGCCGAGTACCAAGGTTTGGATATCAATGAGCATGGTGAAGAAGGCTATGGCGAGGAATTCGCTTCTGGTTTGAGCTTTGCTGAAAACGAATAAAAATTCGTAGACTTTACAATTGAAAACCACAGGTACAACCTGTGGTTTTTTGTTGGACAAACCAATAGTATTTTCAACTAGAGCAGCAGGATTTCCCCATCATAGCTGTACTAAGAGTTTACAGGGTGTGCTGTGGTGCTCACCACCAACGTAAGGTCTCAGGCAAATCTAAGCTTTATCAAACTTCAGTGTCACACTGTGCTGCCAAGTCTCACCGGGCGCTAGCTTAATTAAATCCTTGCCGGTATTCATCGCATTCCGCAAACCAGTCCAAGGCTCCAAACAATAAAAGTCCTTCCCAGGCACTGCCCAAAACACCACATGACCATTAGAATAATTCCAGCTAGTGGTCAACTTATCACCATGCGCTTCAGTCACACTGGCATTCGGACGACTCAGATTGCTCAACGCCACATCAATTTCGCCACCACCAAAATCAAAACTGCCGCTAAAAGGCTGCGGTTCACCAGTTTTTTCTTGGAAATGAGTGCTCGGAATATCAACCTTCAACCCCGGCTTATCAGTAGCTGCAAAATAGGGATGGTAGCCGATCGAAAACGGCATCATGCCATTAGACCCCTTATTAGTCACCCGCTGTAAAATCTCTAGCTGGTCGCCAGTGAAAATATATTCTAGCTCCACCAAAAACTCAAACGGATACACCGCCAAAGTATCTGCTGTGCTAGTCAAAGCTACCGTCAAACTAGCCTGATCAGCAGTAGTTCTCTGACTTACCACTTCCCAGGGTAGGTCACGGGCAAAACCATGCTGCTTGAGCTTATATTGCCGATCACCGGAGGTGCCAGCGGAGCTATCGCCAGCAGTAAAAGCATCATCGGGCAAATTGCCACAGATCGGGAATAATACCGGTATACCGCCCCGCACACTGAGCAGCGGATCAGTAAAGCGCTCTTTGTCCAAATAAAATAGCTCTTTACCATCCACTACCCAACTAGTCACAATACCGCCGCGCTCGGGCACGATTTGCAGTCGATGGCTTTTTTGGTCATTGGTGAGAGTATAAGTGAGATATAGATCCTGAGCGGAGTTGATTGTAAACATAGAGTTTTGGTGAATGAAGTTTTCCGAATCTGACGCAGAGCGAGTAAAATTGAAGTAGCCCCCGGTTTTTTTTAAAGGATTTTTTAAAAATTTCCAAAGGTTCGATCATATATATAGTGTAGGAGCAGTCAACCATGCTACACCGCAAGATTTCGCAATTGTGTTGCAATGGTCATGAGGTATCTATTTTTCTGCGCGACCAACAACGCTGGATCGAACGCGCGCGGATAATTGAGCTAGAAGGCGACCTAGTCACCATCAAGTACGAAAACGAAGAAGATGACGAAATCAGCTCCTGGGAAGAAATGATCCGCCTCGAAAGCATCGGTTCGGTCTCGCGCAAGCTTTCTTCAGTACGGCGCAACGGCGGCGAAATCACAGTCACCGACGAATGTCCAGAACACGAGCAAATTCAGCAACATCTGCCAGAAGAGTAATTTTCTGGGAAGAATAATACTTAGGGGCAACTAAATTGCCCCGTTCCCGTCTGGGAACCATAGCAGCAGTCATAATCGTTGCTGTGTTAAGATGTCTTAAGCCTTCAGTTCTTTATATCGGTGTGATATCCAGATGAACGTATTACTGCTTTATCCCCTCTTTCCTAAGAGCTTTTGGTCTTTTGAGAAGATGTTGGACTTAATCGATCGCAAGGTAATGTTACCGCCCTTGGGCTTGGTGACTGTTGCAGCGATTTTGCCTCAGGAATGGAATTTTAAATTGGTCGATCGCAACGTCCGCGATGTGACGGAGGAAGAGTGGGATTGGGCGGATACCGTAATCATGTCAGCCATGATTGTCCAAAAAGAAGACATGCTGGCAATGATCAAAGAATCTAAGCGGCGTGGCAAGCTGGTAGGCGTAGGTGGTCCTTATCCTACCGCCCTTTCTGGTGAAGTAGCGGAAGCCGATTACTTGATTTTGGATGAAGGGGAAATGACCCTACCAATGTTTGTAGAAGCTGTAAAAAAAGGCGAAAAATCTGGTGTTTTCCGCGCCAAGAATGGCGAACGGCCAGATGTGACCACCACACCAGTACCGCGCTTCGACCTGCTACAACTGGATGCCTACGGAGAAATGTCGGTGCAGTTCTCTCGGGGCTGTCCTTTTCAGTGTGAATTCTGCGACATTATTGTGCTGTACGGACGCAAGCCTCGCACCAAGAATCCGGAGCAGATTTTGGCCGAGCTGCAATGCCTGTATGACTTGGGCTGGCGACGGAGTATTTTCATGGTAGATGACAACTTCATTGGCAATAAGCGC
>JANOXZ010000656.1:0-2588 GCA_031418695.1 Synechococcales cyanobacterium VAR_35_metabat_10 | reverse complement strand
CGCTGACGTTGCCACCAGTTAAAACTACTGATAAGTCACCTGAAAAACTTCCAGAAAAACCTGTACAAAAGAAGCCCTAGCTTTTACTGCCAGTTGCCGACTAGGACAAATGGTGCCCAGTAAAAAGGCGATCGATAGTCGGGATGGCGCAGTAATGATTGCTGAGCCAGTTTTAAAGATTCGGCTTTGCCTAGTTTTTTGATGGTCAGGTTTTCATAAAAGTTATTCATTAACAGCCGGGTGGATTGATCATTCACTGACCACAAAGAGGCGATAGTGCTTTTGGTACGTGCACTCACAGCCATGCCTGCTAAGCCCAGAGTAGCGTGCTTGTCGCCAGTGGCGGTTTGGCAGGCGCTAAGTACCAGTAAATCAATTGCTTTACCAGATTGCAAATTGCGATTTTGCAGTAAATTGTTGAGCTGGTTGAGGTTAAGCTGGTTATCCCAGGTCAGCAGAAAAGTTTTGGCGGGATCGGAGCTAAATTCTCCATGGGTAGCCAAGTGAACGATCGAGGAACTATCTGCGGCTAAGTTGCTAGATGCTTTGTTTTGGCTGAACTCATTATTGAGTAATTTTTGACTGGGAATAAGTTTGCTGATGTAGTCTAGTTCTTTTTGGACTTCTGGCAATGCCGGATATCCTTGCCTTCCTTCACTGATGCCGCCTAGTAGAGCTTTGTATTGACGATTAGCGGTTTCTGGTGGAGGGACTAGTTGTAATCCTGGGGTCAGGGCGATATTGTAGTTTTCAATTAAATACTTGTTGCCATCATATAGCACCGACATGGGAATATTACGAAGCGCACCATCTAAAACAAAGACCAAAGTTTTGTTGTTAGATTTTTGAATTTTGGCCATTACCGGTGCCATGAGTAAGTCGTAGACTTGTTTGGATTCAGATTTGAATGATGATTCTTGTCTGACAAATTCAGGTTTAGTAATTATCGTTTGAATATTTTCAATTATGCGATTGAAATTATCTTCAGCGATGGGTCTACTATGGTAAGTCAGTTTTTGATTGGGGATAGAGGTGATCACGGCTATTCGATCGGGCAGCACGATCGGATAAATAACGGTGGCCGATCGATCAATTTTGTCTAGCTGCACTGTATAAGTCTCTAAACAGCCTTGCCGAAAATAGTTTTCAAGTTCAGCTACCTGTAAAGACTCCATCAAGTCTCTGGCCGCATTAAGATTTTCGGTGGAGATTTTGCTTTCGTCTTTTAACAATAAACCTACCAACTCTCGATAAACTGGTTCGACGCTATCGCGGAAAGAAAATTGTAGCTCTGCATCACTGGCATTTAAGTCGTTACGCAAACTTTTCAGATGACCTACGGCCTGACGATAGGCATTAATTGCTGGGGTGGTATCTTTGGAGTTAACAGCAGCCATAATTTTGCCACGCTGCCACTGTAAGCGGTAGGCTAGATCGGGAGCAGGTAAACTTTCCGCTATTATTAGAGCTTGCTCGGTTAAGGTTTGGGCATATTTATGCTGTCCATTGATGCGATATATCTCGGCCAAGGCTCCTAGGGCTTGAGCTTCACCCCGGCTATCTTGAATGTTGCGCGATTGTGTGATAGCGGTGGTTAATAACTGGCCAACTTGGTTAACTAGTTCTTGGTCTTTAAAACTATCTAGTTGATTTTTTTGGATGGTTTTGGCGAGATTAATGTATGCGTAGATGGTGCTACGGCTAGGTGGAATAATATCTAAGTCTTTTTTGATACTGGCTAAAAATTGTAGAGCATTAAGCTGAGTATTTTGGCGAGATTGCAGGCGGTATAAGTTAATATCAGCCTGAGCTTTAAACAATGGAGAGCTAGTGGTATTTTTTATTTCCTCATATTGTTGAATGGCGGTTGCCGGATTGGAATCTTCGGTCTGATTATTAATGATTTCGGTGGTGTTGGCCAAGCTCATTTTAATTTGATTGATCGCTATTTTGTCTTGTAGATCGATCGCTACTTGTAATGCGGCCATTAAAGTATCTTTAGCTCCAATATCCACCTTTTTGGTGCTGCTATCTACGCGGTTGTTTAAGACTCGCAGAGATTTGAGGGTATTGCCTAAGCTCAATAAGCCTTTCATTTTTACAGGAGAGCTAGGTTCTTTTTGTAGTTTGGTTTGGACGGTTTGTAATAAAGATAAAGATTGACGATAAAATCCTAACGATTGGAAGGCTTGAGCCTGATTGATTTCGGTGCCGACGATGCCTTCTTGGTCTTGGAGGAGGGTGTAAATTTGATTGGCTCGCTGCCAAATATCTAGAGCTAGCTTGGGTTTGCCGGTGGCTAAATAATCTGCGCCCTGTTGATTGAGGGTCTGGGCGGTGCGAAGCAAGGCGGCATTGTTGGCTGCGGTGTTGCTCCGGGCAGGGTTGATGACAATAATCGGTAAAATATTGCAGATGCTAAAAAGGATCGTAGTTAAGTAGATTTTGCTGCGTTTCATAGTTGTAAATAACCAAGTTTGCTAAATAATTAAAATGATTGACTATAACCTACTGAAAAATGAAAGCCTTGCTCTTGACCGGTGCGTTTGGGTTGGTCGATCGAGGTAAAGGGCACTCCGTAATCGAAC
>JANOXZ010000655.1:0-1748 GCA_031418695.1 Synechococcales cyanobacterium VAR_35_metabat_10 | reverse complement strand
GCCAGGAGTAATCAGCCCTTCTTTTTCGGCGGCTAAGATCATGTTGACCCCAATTCGATCTTTAACCGAGGCAGCCGGATTCATTCCTTCTAGCTTGATTAAGATCTCTGCCCCGCAGCCAGCAGCTTGGGGGATACGCTGAAGACGAACCAGTGGCGTAGAGCCGATTAGTTCGGTGACATTATTGGCAATACGCATTGTTCTAAAACCTTGAGAAGTGAGTGCTTGTACTACTATAGACCGGAATCTGTCAAGATTATACCGCAAGCTTTCGGGATTGTTTTTGCCCAGGTTCTGTATAACTTCTAGATAACTAAGGTGAATCGATCGAATTGTTTGCTAGGATGTCTAAAAGATACCTTGCACGGTTGGCCGAGCGGTTTAGGCAACGAGCTCATAATTCGTACCAGACAGGTTCAACTCCTGTACCGTGCATTTTTTAAAAAATAGGAATCTGGTGTGTACCTGGGCTTAAGGTTGAATAAATGCTACCTTGATTCCTAAGTTTTCCTTTTTTTCTATGCCACCCACCTCTAAAAAAGCTGCTCCCAAAGCACCAGCGAAATCTGTTCGCACCAAAACCACCACTCGCAAGCCTGCGGCTAAAAAAATAGCGACCCCCAATACCGCATCTGCTCCAGAGCCAACTTTGGCTTTGACCGACCTGCATTTGCGACTGGCGGGGTTAGAAAAAGAAAACGAGAAGCTGCTGAAGAAAATCAGTAAAAAACGCCAAGAACTAGACAAGTTTGTCGGTGATGTGGAAGAAGTTGGCCGTGAGATGATTACACGCGGCAGTGTATTTATGAGCCAGATCCAAGAATTGGATCAAGAAATTCATCAAATCTTTACCAAGATTTTTGAGACGCGCAAGATGGGTAAAAGTACTGCTGAAGCGGTAGAGCAGGTGTACTTTTCCTTACAAATGGGTCAAGTTATTAGCATCAACCCTAAGCACAGACCCAAGAGTTTTTTAGAAGAGATGTTGGGATTAGATCCCAATGCTAATAATGGTGCCGATGAAGATTTTGATGATTCGGAATCAGATAGTGAAACCAGGGGCAGGGGCTTTGGCAACTACTTTGATACAGAGGATGATGAACCAGTAGAAAAAAGGGATCGAGAGGAAACCCGCAAAATTCGCCAAACTTTTCTGCGGTTAGCATCGGTGTTTCACCCCGATAAGCTGCCAGATGAATCGAAGAAGGCTGATTACGAAGAGGTGATGAAGGAAGTAAATGCTGCTTACCAACGCGGTGATTTGGCGCGGCTATTAGAAATTGAAAAGCAGTATGAAGTGGGTGAAATAATTGATTTCACCAACGCTGATGATTTGGCTTCGCGTTGTAAACAGCTCGATCGAGAGAATGAGTTATTAAAAGAACAGCAGGTGGCCATCCAAAAAGAGATGCGCGAAATGAAGAAAAGCGAACCCGGTCAGATGCTGAAGGAGTACCAAAGCCTGAAGAAACAGGGAATCGAACCGATCGAGGAGCTAATGGCTGAAGCCGAGAACAATCTAGAAAATGTGCAAATCATCCGTGATTTTGTCCTCTCATTTTCCAACAAAGAAATCACCGTTGAAAAATTCAAACGTGGTCCAGTGTTGAAACAAATTTATGATGATGACGATGATTTCTTTGATTTTGATGAAACGGAGATCATCAACTCCATCTTCCGATAGAATCAATAACCTACTGTATGGTGGCAGTGCCCACCATTTGACTTCTAAACTGCTACAGATACCC
>JANOXZ010000654.1:0-2858 GCA_031418695.1 Synechococcales cyanobacterium VAR_35_metabat_10 | reverse complement strand
GAGTATTTAGAACATCACCGGAATCCTTCAAATGAGGATAGGGAAAACTTTATGCTGGAATGAGAACCAGGCAACAAACTAGTAACTGGGGCTTTCAGCCCCTCGCGTAACCTATGCACTTTCAGTGCATAGTCGTTGAGTAATTTTAATAGTGATTTCTAGTTTTCCAGTGGTGGGCATAGGGGCTTTTGAGGTTGAAGGTAAATCTTGCACTCGTTTGGCAGTTAAAGAGGCTACGTTTTTGGCGATCGACTCTAGAAAAAGCATAGATGCTGGCAAAAACGAAATCTCTCCAACTACCGAGAATAGTAGTATCAAGAACCAAATCATCGATCGAGCAGTTATTAGAGATTTGTTGTCCTGCATTGGGGCTGTGGGGCTTTTGCAATAGTCGAGGGTTTCCCTCACCCCCAGATTTCCCTGGGTGGATTTGGGCACAGTGCAATCATGAATGTTTGATCCGCCTCATATTCTGAAGCTGGGCTAGGACACGATCAATTATTAAAAATCTTTGCTGCATAATCCCCAGAATCCTTCCCCAGAAAGAGTTTCAAAGATATAACAAAAAAATAACAACGTTGTTATTTTTTAGCTGCGCATCAAAATCTTTCTTTTTTTGCTAAGCAAGCGCATTTCTTAGCATAGAATAATGTTACCGTTTAGCAAAAGTATCTATGGCCAAGGTAATTGCACTATTCAATCAATCTGGTGGAGTCGGTAAAACAACACTCTGTCAAAATATAGGGTACCAGCTAGCAGCAAAACACGAGAAAAGAGTTTTATTGGTAGATATGGATCCACAGGCTTCCCTGACGATTTTCATGGGTTTAGAATTAGATAGTTCCTCAAAAACAATCCACAAATCATTACTGAGCGAAGAAACAGTAGCTTTGCCTGTTTACCAAGACATTCATAGAATGAGTTTGTCACCAACAACGATCGATTTATCTGAGGCGGAACAACTGTTGATTCTAGTACCTCAGAGGGAACTGCGATTACAACAATCACTCGCCCCACTGTTGAAAGACTATGATTATGTACTGATAGATTGCCCCCCCAGCTTAGGCATATTGAGCCAAAATAGTTTAGTAGCCGCTGACTACGTCTTAGTGCCAATTCAGACACAGTTCAAAGCCCTCATGGGTGCAGATGCGTTGCTTAGAACAGTAAAGATGGTTCAAAAAAGATTAAATCCAAAGCTGAAATTTGCTGGCTTTTGCCCAACAATGTACTCTGCAAGTAATGAACTAGACCAAAGGACACTTGAATCAATTATTGAAAATCTAGGTAAAATCAAAACTGTCTTTCCACCAATTCCAAGAGCAACAGCTATTGCGGAAGCAGCAGAATCTGGAATACCTTATGCTCTCTCACGAAAAAAACAGGCATCAATATTGGAAGTATTTGACAAAATAGCATTGGAATTAGAGGGATTAGAATGAAGAAAGATAACAGCGCAGATCGCCGTAAATTCACAAATCTTGGTTTATTTACAGCAGATGACCAAGTAAATATATCGGATAACTTGGTTCCGATCGATAAAATCAAGCTTCCCAGTCAGCAACCGCGACGATACTTTGACCCAGCAAAACAAGATGAGATGGTTGCATCCATAAGCAAGCATGGAATTCTGGAACCACTGATTGTCAGATTAATAGACGGTGAGTATGAGCTAGTTGCTGGTGAGCGTAGACTCCGAGCCGCAAAAACAATAGGGCTTACAGAAGTCCCAATTGTATTAAAGGAGCTAGATGACCAATCTGCAAAACAAATTGCCCTGGTTGAAAATTTACAACGGGAGAATCTTAATCCTTTAGAAGAGACTGAGGCGATTTTAGAGCTAATTATGCTGCAACTAGATTTGCCAAAAGACGAAACAATTAAGTGGTTAAATCATTTAATTGGCCAAGGAGTCGAAATACCCATTGAGGTTTCGACGATATTCGACAATTTGAGCATGACTCTTGCCTCTTATGTCCAACACCGATTACCACTACTAAAGCTACCTGAAGATACCAAAGCAGCTTTAGCAGAAGGTAAAATAGAATATACAAAAGCTCGTGAAATTGGAAAGATTAGAAACGAGGAAGAACGCCAAATAGTTCTAGCTCAGGCGATCAACCAAGAGCTTCCCTTGAGCGAAATCAAGGAAAAAGTCAAACAGGTCAAAGCAAAAGCGAAGAATGCCAAGGCTGAAAAAGAAGGCGCTAATCGAGCAAAGAAACCGTCTGATGTTGGGAAAAGTTTGATGAGTTTATGCAAACAAATCAATGAAGTGAAGCCATGGGATGATCCAAAAAACAAAAAACAATTAGAAAAGGCGATGAAGATTTTACAGGAGTTACTTCAAATTGATCAGCATACTGAAGCTTCAGAAGAAGCAGAAAATCAATAACAGTTAAAAGCACTCTGCCATGAACAAAGCAACCTCTCGCTACCCCACCGACTGGAAAGAGATCGCCCTAACCATCAAAGAGCGCGAGGGATGGCACTGTTACCGGTGTGGCATTCTCGGCCTCCGACCCGGCGAAAGACTGTTCTCACCAAAGGACAGGGCATTCCTAATTCAAGTACACCATTGGGACTATGACCCAGGTAACAACTGCTCAGAAAACTTGGTGGCACTCTGTACCGTTTGTCACCTAGGAATGCACCGAAAGCAGCGCGGATCGATCTTGGAGGGACAAGGGGGACTCGCGTTAATCGTAGAGCATCGTTTGCCACCACCGGCAATGCGAAGGAAGCCGTTGCCTGTGCAGTTGGGTCTATGGAATACACGCACTCTGTATCAGCAACTGGAACTTTGGGAGCCTCGCTATCACCGCCCTTGATCTTCCCCTCATTTCCCAGGGGGCAAC
>JANOXZ010000653.1:0-7122 GCA_031418695.1 Synechococcales cyanobacterium VAR_35_metabat_10 | reverse complement strand
GAGTATTTAGAACATCACCGGAATCCTTCAAATGAGGATAGGGAAAACTTTATGCTGGAATGAGAACCAGGCAACAAACTAGTAACTGGGGCTTTCAGCCCCTCGCGTAACCTATGCACTTTCAGTGCATAGTCGTTGAGTGCCCAACTCCAGAAAGCGTCATCCTGATTCAACTTTTATAGCGCTTCTTGCCAAGCAGTCTCAAAATCTTCTAGATGACGTGGCTGCATTTGATTTAGTTGGGCCTGAATGGTTTCTCCAGAATCGGCAGTCAGGTTAATATCTGTCAAAATCTTAAAATAATCCACTGGTCTTAAAACTAGATTTCCTGCATCCCAGTTTAAAATGGTTAGAGTCCAAGTGCTTAAATCCCGCAAAAAATCTGGATATTTGGTATCAAACCTATGGTTTACACTCCCACCAAAACCCTCACCTTTGACGAATTCATCGCCCAATATGGCGATAACCCACGCTATGAACTAATCGATGGAGAATTACGTGACATGGAACCAACCGGCCCACATGAAGCCGTCACCGGAAAACTGAGCGGCTACATATTTGGCGAAATCCTGCGCTTACAGCGCAACTGGGTTATTCCCAAAAACTGCCTGATCAAACCACCAGCATTAGCAGCAACTGCTTTACGTCCCGACGCGATCGTTTTAGATGAAGATCTACTCAGCCAAGAACCACTATGGCAAAAAGAACCCATTATTTGCAACGGCAGCACAATTCGGCTAGTAGTAGAAGTAGTTAGCACCAACTGGCAAGACGATTATGCCCGCAAGTTAGAAGAATATGCCTTCCTGGGAATTACTGAATACTGGATTGTCGATTACTTAGGCATTGGTGGTATCGCCTTTATCGGGAAACCAAAGCAACCCACCTTTACAATCTGCCAACTCACCGCAGATGACTATACTCAGCAGCAGTTTCGGATCGGCGAAACAATAATTTCACAACTATTTCCTCAATTACAACTACGACTAGATGATATTGCTCCTCGAAAATGACAAGTAAGACGGTGAAATTATTGATAACGTCGAAATCATCTAGAACATAGATGGTGGACAGTGCCCACCCTACAAGAGATGATATCATATTGAATTCAGTCCAGCTACTTAGGAAGGCAAATTAGTGGCACAAGTAAGACACCTAGTTTAGAATCTAACAATGCAGATATCCATCCCTGACCTATCACTCATTGTGCTCATCGGCGCTTCCGGTTCCGGTAAATCTTCCTTTGCCCGTAAGCACTTTTTGCCAACCGAAATCATTTCATCCGATTACTGTCGATCGATCCTCGCTGATGACGAAAACGACCAATCAGTGAGCGGCGAAGCCTTTGAGCTACTGCATTACATCGTAGCCAAACGCCTCAAAGCCGGTCGCCTCACCGTAGTCGATGCCACCAGCGTCAAACCCGAAGATCGCAAGCCCCTATTGCAGATTGCCAAAGACTATCACTGCTTCGCGGTGGCGATCGCCTTTGACCTCCCCGCTCAGCTCTGCCACGATCGGAATCAAAAACGCGGCAACCGCAACTTCGGCATCCATGTCGTCGAACGCCATCGTCAGAACCTGCGTAAATCCTTGCGCTTTTTAGATAAAGAATTTCGTTTTGCCCATGTGCTGAACAGCGTTGAGGCGATCGACCAAGTAGAATTTGTGCGCATGACCTCTTGGAGCAACCGCAGAACCGAAGTAGGGCCATTCGATATTATTGGTGATATTCATGGTTGCTGTGACGAGCTAGAAACCTTGCTGGGCAAACTGGGTTATCAGGCCACACCTTCAACCGAAACTGGGTTCTGGGATTTCCCTACCTACTCTCATCCAGAGGGCAGAAGAGTGCTATTTGTGGGAGATTTAGTCGATCGGGGTATCCGCAATATGGATACGGTCAAGCTAGTACGGAATATGATTGAGGCCAATAGTGCGCTCTGTGTTTGTGGCAACCACGAATTCAAGCTGATGCGCTACCTGCGAGGCAAGAAAGTTACTGTTAGTCATGGTTTACAGCAGACGATCGATGAACTAGATGCGATCCCGCCAGAAGTTGCAGAGGACTATAAAATAGATCTGCAGAAATTCCTGGATGGACTGATTAGCCACTATGTTTTAGATGAAGGCAAACTAGTTGTTGCTCATGCTGGGTTAAAAGAAGAACTACAGGGTCGTACCTCGGGGTTTGTGCGCTCTTTTGCCATGTATGGCGAAACCACTGGCGAAATTGATGAATATGGTTTGCCGGTGCGGGCTAACTGGGCGCAGAACTATCGTGGTAAAGCTACGGTGGTCTATGGGCATGTGCCAGTGCGGGAAGCTGAGTGGTTAAACAACTCGATCGACATTGATACTGGCTGCGTATTTGGCGGCAAACTCACCGCTTTGCGCTACCCAGAAAAAGAATTAGTTCAAGTACCAGCGGCACGAGTCTATTTTGAACCAATTAAACCTTTGGGTGGTAATGAGCCGAAGCTGACAGCCCAGCAAGAAAACGATGATTTGTTAAATATCGCGGATGTTACCGGCAAGCGCTTTTTAGAAACTCGACTACATCCTAAAATTACTATTCATGCTGATCGATCAATTGCCGCTTTAGAAGTAATGAGTCGGTTTGCAGTGAATCCTAAATGGCTGATCTACCTACCACCCACCATGTCACCGGTAGCGACATCGAGCCAAGGCAGTTACTTAGAATATCCTACCGAGGCGTTCGATTACTATCGTCAACACAACATCACCCAAGTAGTTTGCGAAGAAAAGCACATGGGTTCGCGGGCGATTGTAGCGATCGGCAAAAACGAAGCAGCGATCGAGCGACATTTTGGCATTGTGGGTGAAGGTGTTGGTATTTGCTATACCCGCACTGGCCGCCGCTTTTTCACTGAACCCCAGTTAGAAGCAGAGTTCTTAACTAAGCTCAATGCGGCTCTAACGACTAGTGGCTTTTGGCAGAAGCTTGATACCGAGTGGGTTTGTTTGGACTGTGAATTGATGCCTTGGTCGGCCAAAGCTCAAGGTTTACTGCGCGGTCAATATGCGGCTGTAGGTGCGGCATCAACTCATGGATTGGACTATGCCACTCAGCTTCTGCAACAAGCTAGCGATCGGGGCATCACCGTCACCGAGCAACTAGAAAAAACAGTGGCTCGATCGACTTTGGCGCACAAATATGTGGATGCTTATCGGCGCTATTGTTGGAATGTGAATTCGATCGAAGATTTTAAACTCGCACCTTTTCATATTATGGCTACCGATGGCGCGGTGCATATCAATAAAGACCATCGCTGGCACATGGATCGTATCAGTGAGATCTGTGTTGCTGATCCAAGTTTGTTGTTAGCGACTAGTCATCAGGTGGTAGATCTCCAAGATGCTGCTGCGGTTGCTGATGCTACTCAGTGGTGGGAAGCTCTGACAGCATCAGGCGGCGAGGGCATGGTGGTGAAGTCCTTGAACTTTGTAGAGCGGGGTGAGAAGGGATTAATTCAGCCAGCCGTGAAGTGTCGGGGTTCGGAGTATCTGCGGATTATTTATGGTCCAGAATATGATTTGCCAGAATACCTTGATCGATTGCGCCAGCGGGGTTTAGGAGCCAAGCGGGCTTTGGCGCTGCGCGAATTTGCCCTGGGTATTGAGGCGTTAGAAAGATTTGTGACTCATCAGCCCCTGCGCCAGATTCATGAATGTGTTTTTGGGGTGCTGGCTTTAGAGAGTGAGCCGATCGATCCTCGGCTATAGGTATCAAGATATACTTTGATCGAACCCACTGCCTAGAACGACCCTAGGTTAATCGCCGTGACCGACCAACGCCTGCTCAGCGATCGCTACCAAATATTGCAAACCCTCGGCAGCGGGGGATTTGGTGAAACATTCTTGGCCGAAGACACCCACATGCCCTCCCGGCGGTGCTGCGTGGTCAAACAGCTGCACCCCACCCAAAACAACCCGGCTCTCGAAAAACTAATACGCGATCGCTTCCAGCGTGAAGCTGCCATGCTCGAAGAACTTAGTGGCGGCAACCGGCAAATTCCGGCACTCTACGCCTACTTTTACAGCGAAACCGATCGACAGTATTACATCGTCCAAGAATGGATTGATGGCGATACCCTAAGTGCCCTTGTCACCAAACAAGGAGTCTTAGACGAACAGCAAGTGCGCCGCATCCTCACGGACGTATTACCGGTTTTTTCCTATATCCACAGCAAATCGATCGTCCACCGGGATATTAAACCAGACAACATTATTCTGCGCCACAGCGACAAACTCCCCGTATTAATTGACTTCGGTGCCGTGCGCGAAGCCATGGGCACCGTAATGAACTCCCAAGGCCAACCCACCCAATCGATCGTCATTGGTACTCCCGGCTATATGCCCAGCGAACAGTCCATCGGTCGCCCGGTCTACAACAGCGACCTATATAGCTTGGGACTCACCGCCATCTATCTATTAACCGGCCAAGCTCCCACCAACCTACCCACCGACCCCAACAGCGCCGAAATTCTATGGCGCAATCGAGCACCCCAAATTAGCTCGGCCTTCGCCCAAATCCTGGATCGAGCCATTAGTTATCATCACCGCGATCGCTATCAAAGCGCCGCCGAATTCCTCACCGCCCTCAGTACATCTCCTGCTCCTATCGCCCAGCAGAACGCTCCCATCAACAAAAGCCAAGTGGCCACTTATGCCGTTGCTCCGGCTCAGGCCATCAATACTCAAGTATCTCCTGCCCCCGCTTCTAACAAAAATCAAATGTTAGTTGGCGGCGCGATCGCCACCACTATTGTCGGTGGAGCCTTGGCCACAGCCCTCTTTTTTAATAATTCTAGCTCCAAAGTCACTACGCAAGTCACCGTTGCTCCAGCTAATTCCTCCCCCTCCATAGTTATCCCATCACCCGCAACTCCGGCACCGCCAGCGGATATTTCCAGCCCACCTCCAATCCCAAGTAAATCTCCCACTAGCATTCTAACCCCGACACCTTCAGCGATCGCCTCTGCCCCTCCCAATAATCCACCACTAACTCCGATTAGCCCAGCTTCCAGCAATACTCCTAAGCCCATCTCCATTAACCCAAATAATAGCGCCAGTCCAGTAACTACAATTACTGGCTATTACAACGATCTCAATGGTCGCAACTACAGCGCGGCTTGGAGCAAACTCCCCCCAGATCTTCAAGATAATCGAAAGGTTCATCCAGCCGGTTATAAATCTTTTCAGGATTGGTGGAACTCGGTAGAATCGATCGAAGTGCAAAATGTGCGGGTATTGAGTCAGACCCCCGAAAGAGCCGAGACGATCGCCCGCACTGTGTATCACATGAAAAATGGTCGATCGACTCCTTACTCTCTGCGTTATTTTCTAGAGTGGGATGAAAGTAGTCAAAGCTGGCAAATCGCTAAAATCCGCAACTAACCATTAAAATGAAAGCTGACCATCACATTCCACAAAACCACCTTGATTTATCAGTCATGAAATGCACTCTATCTTTTAATCTTTCAGAAAGAATCAGCCAGCAACCTGAACAGAATAATGATCCTGTTGGATACTTAAACTATATCTTCCCGGAATTACTATCACTTTTATTATTTACAGTAATTCTGCAAAAACATTTCTTCAGCCTGGATTTTAGTAAGTCAGGAAATAGTTGGTTGATATTGGCTGCTATTCTTTTGACAAGAATTATTTGGAATACTGCAATCTTAATTCATGGCTGTGGCCATAGCATTACCAAAGCTTTAATTGACCAAAACTTTACTTCTATCAGCATTGACAATATCTTGGAAAATAGAAATCTCCAAGAATTACTACAATCTTTCCTGCCATTTAATCCTACCTTTATACCTTCTCACCCACAGAAATCAACACTCTCGATCGCAGCAGGCAACAAAACTCCCTGGAAAATTCGGATCAAAGCAGCCGGTGGATTGCTATTCAACCTCATCACTTTGTTGCTGGGCATAGTATATCTGCAACAACCAAACATTTCCTTGATCGGCGACTACTCCGCGATCGCCATAATCACCGCTAACTTAATCTTGATCTTCAGCTCTCGATCGGACATGGCTGCCATCATTACCGGAACAGCCGATCGCTTCTACTGTGGCAATTTTGGTTTTATTGGCTGGCAGCAACAAATCAGCAAAAATGAATTGCTACCCAAAAACCTGCTAGATATCTCCCAAACCATGGGACAAGAAACCGAAATTCGCGGCGAACAAGCCGGAGGCGGACTGACCCTAGGCCGCGACAAAGCAGGCAACGTGGTTTTCGTCGGCCATAAAATAGTCAACCCCAAACGCGGAAACCTAACCACTACCCTGGAAGCAGCCTTTGCTAAGACCCGTCAACAAGCCGCTCGATCGGGCATCAAACCCATGGAATCTACCATCGGCGCATGGCACTACCGTTTTGGCACCAGTGGCCCTCCAGCAGTCATTGAAACCCACTGGCACGAATGGAGTCCCGGCAAAATCGAAACCGTTTGGCAAATCGAAAACGGCCAATGGATTGCCCGACCCAAAAACATCAACAACCGCATTACCCACAACGGCGACTTCAGTAGCTGGACATTATTTGGTGAACCAGTCGAAAATGGCACGATCGGGCTATGGCTAGAACGAGTGCTCAATATTCCCAATAACACTGTCGGCGACTCGCCCAAGCTAGCGGGAATGATGGATTTGTTAATTACCCAGGGCATGTGGGCAGCCTCTGTGCGACTTGCATATCAATTGACCGTTGCCACCAAAATAGAAGATGCTTTTGGTGGTCAAGAACCTAGTAAAACTGCCCCAAATACTGCCCCCACCCTAGCAGATCTGAGTCACTGGGCAAGTATTTTTGAAACAGTCTTTTCTGCTCAAATCGGCGGTTTGACTATTCCAGAAAGCATTTCGACAGCGCAGAATCTCAATAAGTTACAGCAAGATACCATCCAACAACTCAAGCCCGAAACCCAGTTAGCCAAACTAACTCAAAAACAGCTCCAGGCTTTTGTAGAAGCCACCATTCGGGCATTTTTGCAGAATAACTTGTATCAAGCCACTAAACTTTTTATGGAGAATGCCCAGGGAAGCTTTGGGCTAGCTACCCTGTCTACTCTAGAAACCGATC
>JANOXZ010000652.1:0-1576 GCA_031418695.1 Synechococcales cyanobacterium VAR_35_metabat_10 | reverse complement strand
GTAAGCGGGACCCACAACAGGGACTGCAAAGCGTTGTTCAGGCAGCATGGTTGGCCCCGTATTGCTTTCGTCTGGCGTCTAACTGCGTTGTAACATGTTGTTTCTTGGTTTCGTTCAGTTGCCCCCACACTGCAATTTCATCAAGCGTGCGAAAGCAACCTTCGCAAAATCCGGTTTGTTCCGAAATTCGGCAGACTGAGTTACAGGGCGATGGGATGGGTAATGGGATGGGTAACGGGTTCAAACAGTTTCCTTGGTGTGTGCTGCCTGCATGGCAAGTTTCGCAGCCATTGCGTTACCGGCTCGCGAACTGCTCTTTCGATTTAAAAAAGTGGAAATCCACTGCCCTGTGGCAACCAGTTGTTCAAAATCAAGTCCTGTCGCATAGCCCATGGCATGCAGCATATACACAATATCTTCGGTCGCTACATTGCCTGTCGCCCCTTTCGCATAAGGGCAACCGCCAAGGCCCGCAATGGATGAATCCAGCCGCCGGATACCCACTTCAACGCAGGCCAGCGCATTGGCCACGCCTTGGCCGTAAGTGTCATGAAAATGCCCAGAGGTTTGCGCCATCGGATAGTGCTTTGCAGCGGCGGCAAACACATCTCGTACGCGGCCTGCAGCACCTACGCCTATCGTGTCCGCAATGCCAATTTCATCGCAACCCATGTCTCTAAATCTTTTGACCACATCCACCACGGAATCGATGGCGACTTCGCCTTGATAGGGGCATCCAAAGGCCACAGACACCGCTGCGCGCAACCGGATATTGTTGGCTTTGGCCGCCCGGGCCACTTCCGAGAAACGATCAATACTTTCGGCGATAGAGCAATTAATATTGCGCTGTGAAAATGCTTCACTGGCTGCGCCGAAAATAACCACTTCAGTGGCGCCACTGGCCAGCGCCCCTTCGAAGCCGCGAAGATTGGGTGTGAGAACAGAAAAGATTCTGTCGGCAGGTCGATTGATTTGCGCCATTACATCGGCGGCGTCAGCCATCTGCGGTACCCATTTGGGCGACACGAATGAAGTTGCTTCAAGGTTCAGTACACCTGCGGCCAGCAATTGATTGCAAAGCGCTACCTTGATATCGGTAGGTACAGGTTGCTTCTCGTTTTGTAGGCCGTCACGCGGGCCCACTTCGGTAATGTGAATGAAGTTTGGTGGAGTCATCTTGTGTAATCCTTAAGTTTCTACTATGCCTAATATCCCTTTAAGCGATCGATCAAACCGGTCACCGGTTGATTCATCGCGAGTTGGACTAATTTATCACTCACCTGCTTGGCCGAAGGGCCGATTAAGGTCAATGCCGAAACATGGGGGGTAATGCGTATTTTAGGGTGCTGCCAAAAGTCATGGTGAGTGGACAAAGGTTCTTCGCGGAACACGTCTAGGGTCGCACCCGATAGATGCTGCTCATCGAGCAGTGTGATTAGGTCTGCGTCTACAACTAAACCGCCTCTTGCCACATTGATCAGGTAAGCGCCTTTGGGCAAAAGAGCCAGTCTAGTGCGATTAAAAAAATCGCTAGTGTCAGGGGTAAGCGGCGCGCAAAGAATGAGTACATTGGAAC
>JANOXZ010000651.1:0-5274 GCA_031418695.1 Synechococcales cyanobacterium VAR_35_metabat_10 | reverse complement strand
GAGTATTTAGAACATCACCGGAATCCTTCAAATGAGGATAGGGAAAACTTTATGCTGGAATGAGAACCAGGTAACAAACTAGTAACTGGGGCTTTCAGCCCCTCGCGTAACCTATGCACTTTCAGTGCATAGTCGTTGAGTCTTTTTCCCTTCCCAATACTTGATATATTCAATTATGTCGCTGGCATTGTATATTCTAGCATCCGGAAGAATTATTGGAAATATTCTATCGTGTAATTGACCATTTCTAGAAATTTCCATCAATTCAAACATGCAGTTTTTCGATTTCAAATATTTATCGCTTATCACTACAACAATACATTGGCTACGACCAAGCCGTTCCATGAATTCTTTTATTATACCTTTATAGGGAAGATTTCGTTTGTCACGAACAATATTAATGCCTTCTTCCTTAAGAGCTTGCTCTAAGAGATCGACAAGCTGCTCACTAGCACCTCCCCAGGCATAAGAGACAAAAGCTTCTCTTGAATATTCTTGCAACATATTATTAGATGAAAGATAAATACGTTAAGTAATTATAATATATTTTTTTGCTAAAGTGTCTCATTTCCAATCGACTGTTATTGCCTCATATGCTGTTAGAAATTCTCAGGGTCGCCCAAATCGCTGACAGTTTCCCACATCGAAATTTCAAAATCATCCAGATATCTGGCTGCACACCAAAGAGTAAAGGGATGTATCCTGAGTCGATACCATCGTACCATTGCATAATGCCGATACTGCCGTGGCGAAACTATAATCTAGTAGCAATTGCTAGCAGTAAAAATCCCATTTTTGGTATCGCTAGCAGGCAAACGATCGAGTACAAAGTCAAACAGCTCGTTATGCTGAATTGTTTACCCGCGATGTTGCCACGCCTAGGCAGCGACGAGAGCGACGGTAACTGCCCGGACTTTATAACTGCGGGTAACTTTCGCTGAGGCCAATGATCCTTTCTACAATAGACCTCCGGCGAAAGTATTCTATCGATCCTTTAACAGTCGCTATTTCAGCCATTATTAATCAAATAATAAAAGATTGACCAGATATACTGAGGCTTATCGGTTCTGTCGATCAAGTTAGGATTTTCGCCAGAGGTCTATTAAATATCAAAAATCTATTATGACCTAGGCAAATTTTCTGAATAAGCCCTCCAAATATGTCAAGAAATAGGTGATCGAGCAATGGAAAAAGATGTTTCCGATCAATTGACCAGAATGCGGAAAGTCTTAGCTAACTAATTTTCTTTTTTGCAACCAACCAAAAATATCAGCCAACGCTAACTGAATCTCTTTGGCAAACCCTGGCACTGGCAAGATCACAGCTAAATCATCAATCACCTCCAACCGTTGCCCTGCATCCACTACCATCACCACCCGATCTTCTGGGTCAATCAACCAACCCATCTGTGTTCCATGAGCAATGCAATGATTGATATTTTTCAATACCTTAGCCGGTCTTTGATCCGGCGATAAAATCTCAATTGTCCAGTCTGGAGCAATCGTAAAAACATTATCAATATCTCCCTCAGCATTCACCGGCACCCGCGAATTCTCAAACACCGCAATATCTGGCACGATCGATCTTCCACCAAAAGTACAGCGCAACTCAGTAAAAGCTGTAGCAATACCCTGACGCTCCAGAGTTATATCTAACTCCGCCGCAAGTTTACATTGAATAATACTGTGATGACCTTGGGGCATGGGCTTCTGAATAATTTGACCATCGATATATTCACTGGCTGGTTTCGTCTCTGTTAACTCCAAAAATTCTTCGAGAGTTATTTGCCTAATCGGGGTTTGAACCATTGCTAACTTCCTCCAAGATCTTAAAACTTAATTTAAACAGTATCGGGATCAATCCCCATTTCACGTAATTTAGCAGCCAGCCGATTGGCTCTCTCGTCACCAGTCAACAGCGAATTACCAGCAGCATCCCACCAGCGTAACCAAGGCAAAACTTGATTGCCAACCTTCCCTTGCCAAATCCCCAATTCCACACCCATCGGCGAAATCGGATAATGCCCACGCTGATTAAGCTCGATCGGGTGATATTGCCGACCTACCAATTCATAAACCTCTACCGCTGACTTTTCTACCTCATAGATTGCATAGTAAGGAATCCGAATTGCCTGCTCATAAACCCAAAACTTACCGGCCTTAGATTCTTCACTAACAAAAGGTGAAGTAGCATCTCGTTCTTCCGAACCATTGCCCGATACAAACTCGATCGCAATCAATGGTGCAATTACTTCCTTCCACAACACATAAGATCGCCGCCCCACTCCATTCAACAACGGTGGTACATTGGGCACATAGAACCAATCTGGAGCTTCAACACCGCGTTCTGGCGGATCAATGAGCCGCCAATAAATGCCACAATCTTGACCAATACAGTACTGGCTATCAGGATGGAGTTTGTCTAAAATTGGACTAATAGAACTAGTAAGTAACAGGCTTTGTGGATGTTCTTGAAAATTTTTTACAAACGTACCATCTGACTCGGGCAACTGGGTATGGTCGGGCAATGACAAAACAGGGAATGCTTTAGCGATTGTCATGGTGGATATCTCCATTAGCTAGAGAAGCTATAATTTGCTGTAACTTCAACGGTTTTACTTTCAGGCTGTTTTTTGTTTTGCCAAATGCTCAAAAACCGATTTATCCCCAATATCTGGAGGAATGGCCTGAATAGCTTTGCGGAATGCGAAAACCAAGAACAAGCCAGCCCAGGCTATTAGCATGGCTTGCTCGATCGACAGCGGTAAAAAAGAAAACATGTGTCCCAACAACAACACTGGTAACAGCGGAGTCAATAGTTTGGTTTCTAATCGACCAAAACAAAAACCTTCTTTGAAAAATATGCCGGTAAGAGCGGCAAAGACAAAGCCCACACCCAAAATTGAGAAAGGTTGTTGATAGACAAAAACAGCCAAAGGTTCAGCACTATAAACCGTAAAAACTACAGCAGAGATCGAACCAATCAGCCAAAACAACTGCAATACCCGATGCAGAACTTTGAAATAGATATGAATTGTCCAGAGGCTCAATCCTAAGCCCGCGCTAAATAACATAAATAGTGGAGTCAATAGCTGCAATACCAGTGGGTCATTGCCAATACCCAGAATCAAACCCACGCCGATCGCAAAGCTCAGCCCAGAAATCGCCAACCCGGTGCGATACAAAATTACCTCTCTTCGATCGGCATCGGTAATGGTGAATTCACCAAACTGACCTTGGTAAACCGGACTCATCGTAGTATTCATAGATTTTTGCCTCTACAGCTCGCGATGTCCATTATACCGCCAACCTTTCCGATGCCATTTTCTGGTCTCCAGACTCCGCTAAGCTAAGAAAAACTCGGTGACTGCCATGAAAGGAAAATCTCTGCCCCCTAACCTGATTATTATCTTGGGTAAATTTGTCTGGACAACCATGTGGCAGCTCATGATGTCTAAGCTCGCCCCGCGCGATCGCACCGGAGCCTATTTAAGACCAGCCAGCGAATTTCATCACCAAATTAGCGACAAGCAATATCCGGCTGAGATCGATCGATATCATCTCTATGTAGGTATGAGTTGTCCCTGGGCACATCGAACCCTAGTGGTGCGGGCATTGAAAGGATTGGAGAACGCTGTGTCGGTGACAACAGTGGTGGCTTCAGCGGAGTCTGGGGGGTGGGTGTTACCCGATCAGAGTCAGACTCTGGCTGAAGTCTATCGTTCTGCTCAGCCCGACTATCAGGGGCGTTGCACGGTGCCAATGCTGTGGGATAAACAGACTAAGAGTATTGTGAATAACGAAAGCGCTGAAATTATTGTGATTTTGAATTCGGCTTTGAATGAGTTTGCTGAGCATCCCGAGATTGATTTGTATCCCGAAGATTTAAGGACACAGATTGATCAGTGGAACGAAAAAATTTATGGTTCAGTAAATAATGGCGTGTATCGCTGTGGCTTTGCCCAAACCCAGGCAGCCTATGATGTGGCCTGTGAGGAATTGTTTACCATGTTGGATGAACTCGATCGATCACTAGCTACCAGTAGATATTTATGTGGCGATCGGCTGACTCTGGCTGATGTGCGACTGTTTACGACCTTGATTCGGTTCGATATTGCTTATTTTGGCTTGTTTAAGTGCGATCGGCAGCGTATCCAAGACTATCAATATCTAGGATCTTATCTCCGCGATCTCTACCAGCATCCAGGAATTGCCGATACCTGTGACTTAGAAAGCATCAAACAAGATTACTATGGCAACCTGTTTCCGTTGAATCCAAGTGGAATTATTCCTGTGGGTAGTGGGTTTGAAGGATTATGGCAAGCACATGGTCGGAAATCACTTGTGGTAGACTAGTCAACCCTTACCGCGACGGACTGAGCGTTATCCTAAGCCTGTCGTTTGCATAGCGTAATTTTGCGATGAAGGGGGATTAGGGTCTCTCAAAAAATTCCCAAAGATCTTTATCCATAAATGATTCTATTAAATGTTACGAAATGTTGCATTGAATGTTGATCAGACATTCATTATTTGTAACAAAAAAGGATCGAACGACATAGTATAAAAGAGCAATAGTAAAAAAAGCAGCCATCGATACATATTATCGGGACGTTGTTAACAAGGGGTAAAACCCGATAAAATCTAATACTCAAGACAAATACATATCAAGGAGATTGAGTTCATGTTCGACGCATTTGCAAAAGTAGTATCCCAAGCAGACGCTCGTGGTGAATACCTGAGTGCCAGCCAACTCGATGCCCTTAGCGCCATGGTAGCCGAAGGCAACAAGCGCATGGATACCGTTAACCGGATTACTAGCAATTCTTCCGCTATCGTTGCTAATGCCGCTCGCGCTTTGTTCGCTGAGCAGCCTCAACTGATCGCTCCCGGTGGAAACGCTTACACCAGCCGTCGTATGGCAGCTTGCCTACGCGACATGGAAATTATCTTGCGCTATATCACTTACGCTACTGTCGCTGGCGATGCTTCCGTATTGGATGACCGTTGTTTGAATGGTTTGAAAGAAACCTACTTGGCACTAGGTACTCCTGGTACTTCTGTGGCGATCGGCGTTAAGAAAATGAAAGAAGCTGCTATGGCGATCGTTGGCGACACCAATGGCATTACTCGCGGTGATTGTGCTGCGATCGCTTCTGAAGTAGGTAGCTACTTTGATAAGGCTGCTGCCGCTGTTGCTTAAGCAACATATTTATAGATCACGTAAAATATCTGGAGATAAATACCAATGAAAACCCCATTAACCGAAGCAGTAGCA
>JANOXZ010000650.1:0-4094 GCA_031418695.1 Synechococcales cyanobacterium VAR_35_metabat_10 | reverse complement strand
CGAGAACAACCAGCTACTGTATTCTGCGACTTCGATGGGCCATTGGTGGATGTATCTGCCCGCTACTACAGCACCTATCGATTGGCGCTAGCTAACGTCTGTGAATATTACAACAATGACAACTTACTGATATCCACTACTCCCCTTTCCCAAGAACAGTTTTGGCAAATGAAGCGGAATCGGGTGCCCGATATTGAAATTGCTGGCAAGTCTGGTCTACCTCCAGCAGCGATCGACCCTTTCTTGGCTCAAGTTAGTTACATCGTTAACCATAATGATTTGTTGTATCAAGACACTATCCAACCCGGTGCAAGCTGGTCCCTAAACCTGCTGCGCAGTGAAGGAATTGAGCTAGTACTGGTTACTTTGCGCTCCCAAGAACAAGCCGAGCAGATCTTGGCCAAAGCTAATTTGCTACACCTGTTTAGCGGTGTTTTTGGCACTCATTCCAACGAAGATGTGGCTTATGTCAACTCGATCGAACTGAAGACTCAGCTTTTGAAAAATGCCGCCGCTATTCATTGGCCAGTGGCAGTGCGCGATCGGAAAACGGCCTGCACCATTGGTGATACTGAGGCTGATGTGTGGGCAGGCCGGAACTTAGGAATTGAGACGATCGCGCTCACTTGTGGCATTCGCAGTCGGGAGTATTTACAGCAACAGTCTCCTTCGGTGATTTTAGAAGACCTAGTATCTGCTAGTAATTACTTGGTGCGTAGTAAAGTTGCTTGCGCTTAGTGAATTGACAATTGAAAGTGGACAGTTAATAGCTGTCCACTTGATTGAGTATTCACATGGCAATTCACTTACTCTGAGACATCAATTCCGAGAGATTAACGATCTTATAACCTTGTTTCTTTAGTTTTGGTAGCAACTGATTTAAAGTTTCAGCAGTGTTCTTGCCCCAGTCGCCAGAGTCATGAACAACAATAATGCCACCCGGTTGAGCGTTGGCCGTAACAAATTGTGTAGCAAACCAAGGTGAAGAAATATTAGTGTCGTAAGGAAAAATCGAACCAAGAGCGACTTTATAGTTGTACTTTTTGGCAACACCAATCATATCCTGGTTATACCAACCACCAGCAGGACGTAGCCATTGGGGCTTCGTAAAAGTTTTCAGAATGGCATCGGCTTTGAAGAGATCTTGCTCAAAGGCGGTCGTGCTTAGACCAATACTATGAATATCCGCAGTGGTATGGTTGCCCAATTCATGGCCAGCACTTAACATCCGTTGCAAAATTTGCTCGTTGCCAGGAACCCGATCGGTGATGATAAAAAAGGTAGCCGTAACATGATGCCGATCAAGCACATCCAAAATACGATTGGTGGTTTTGCCATCGGGGCCATCGTCGATCGTTAGCGCAATCACTGGTTGATCAGTAGTAGTGAAATAAGTTGCCCCCGGAAAAAAGTGATTAGTTAGCTGAAACACCGCTCGGGGTGGACGCAGCACCAACACCCCCAAAGCTGCCACCGTGCAGCCTAGCAATATCCAAGGAAGATAGGGCAAGCGAAGAAGTTTCTGGATTTGCATAAGTTGAGGATATGAAGGGGAACATCAATCAAGCCGGAATCACTGGTTCTAAATCTTCATTACAAAGATCGCCTAACTTAGTAGCAGTTTCTAGATCAAGATAGAACAGAATCATCGCCTGACCATTATCGATCGAATAAAACTGTTTGCCATTTCGCTGCAACTCTTCCATCACATAAGAAAGCGTCATCATATCTGCCCAGTCATCGTTTAGCTCGATCGACCAATGCTGCCTTCTGCCCTCAATAGTGTATTCCAGCCAAGCAGTATCCTCTTCAACTTCATCCACGATCTCTGTCAGATAATCTAAATCACCAGTCAACAGACTCAACTTCCGCACAATCTTTACATAGTCACCAGTGGCATTGATGCACTCCGTATCAAAATTCCAAACCTGATCGCAGATCCGTCTTTCCCAGGGTGCTCGCTCCACTTCAATACCCAATAAACCAATCAGGGGCAGAAAAGATTCAGCTTCCAACTCCGAGCGATCTAAAGAGTACAGCAGGTCTTCAATCTCAATGCCAGTATTCAGCACCAGACCTAACTCGGCTAACTTAGCCAACTGAGTTTCTAATTCCAATTTCAATACCTCGTAAGTACTAATACCAGCCCAGCCAGATTTTGGTAAATAGCCTAAAACAACATCAGAAAGCTTTCTACCTAGATTTCATCATAAAATCACTTGATCGACTTAGCCACACAGACAAAATCTCGGCTAAACTAAGAGATTGGTGAGCAGATTAATTTATTGACCTGATCACCCAGTCGATCTTCCAAGCTTTATGCTCTGATCGACATTTTATCCAACCTAAACGAGGCGTAACAACGTGGCCACCGATAAGACACCGAATAGTACCACAGCCGACGAAAAACCTAAGCTAGACTTAGTCGGTTTCGTCAAAGATAGTAAAACTGAGTTAGGTAAGGTCATTTGGCCAAACCGTCAACAGCTCATCAGCGAATCTTTAGCCGTAGTATTGATGGTATCCCTGTCTGCGGCAGTAATCTACGGAGTTAATGGCCTGTTTACAGAGGTAGCTAAAATCATCTTCAAAACTCCAGGCTAGGATAGTTTTATGAGTTCGACAACAGAAGACGATATGCTGCTCGAAGAAAGCAGTTCAGCCGGTTCAGCCCCCCAGGTTAAGCCCCGTTGGTACGCAGTCCAAGTGGCATCTGGCTGTGAAAACAAAGTTAAACTCGACTTGCAACAGCGGATTCACTCCTTTGGTGTCGGCGATCAAATTATTCAGGTAGAAATACCTCAAGCCGCGATCGTCCGCCTCAAAAAAGACGGATCCAAACAGCACGCCGAAGAAAAAGTCTTTCCGGGATATGTGCTAGTGCGCATGGCCATGGATGACGATGCTTGGACGGTGGTTAAAAACACCCCCAACGTGATTAACTTTGTGGGTGCTGAGCAAAAACGCGGCTACGGACGCGGGCGCGGTCACGTCAAACCCTTGCCCTTGTCTCCTGGAGAGGTCGATCGGATTTTCCGCCAAGTTACCGAACAAGAAGCGGTAGTCAAGACCAACCTTGTCGAAGGCGACAAAATTGCGGTGTTGTCTGGGCCATTTAAAGATTTTGCTGGAGAAGTTATTGAAGTTAGCCCCGAACGGAGCAAACTAAAAGCCCTCCTCTCGATCTTTGGGCGCGATACCCCCGTAGAATTAGAGTTCAATCAGGTTCAAAAACAGTAAAAAATGGCAAAAAAAGTAGTAGCAATCGTTAAACTAGCGTTAAACGCTGGTAAAGCGAACCCCGCACCACCAGTTGGTCCTGCATTGGGTCAACACGGTGTGAACATCATGGCGTTCTGTAAAGATTACAACGCCAAGACCCAAGACCAAGTCGGCATGGTTATTCCGGTAGAAATTTCGGTCTATGAAGATCGCAGTTTTACTTTTGTGCTCAAGACCCCTCCTGCTTCGGTTTTAATCAAAAAAGCCGCTGGCATCGAAACCGGTTCTAACGAACCCCAAAAGAAAAAAGTTGGCAGCATCACCAAGGCACAGTTGGCTGAAATCGCCAAAACCAAAATGCCTGACTTGAATGCCAATGACATTGAAGCTGCGATGAATATCGTAGGCGGCACCGCTCGGAACATGGGCGTAACCATTACCGACTAATTTTCTTTTCTCTTATTCACCCATTTACGGGGCAGAGGCCAGTGGCTTCGCGATCGACCCCTAACTAAAACATGACTAAAAAATATTCTCGCCGCTATCAAGAGCTGCAAAAAAAAGTAGAAGAGCGCGCCTACGAACCTGAAGCCGCGATCGCTCTACTGAAAGAAACTGCCACCGCCAAGTTTGGCGAATCGGCTGAAGCGCACATTCGCTTGGGTATCGACCCCAAGTACACCGACCAACAGTTGCGTACCACCGTGGCTTTACCTAAAGGTACTGGTCAAGTAATTCGGGTAGCAGTAATTGCCCGTGGGGAAAAAGTTAACGAAGCGACCCTTGCTGGTGCCGATTTAGCTGGCTCTGAAGAGCTGATCGAACAAATCCAAAAAGGCATGATGGATTTCGATTTGCTGATTGCTACTCCC